>WQWG01000100.1 GCA_009785435.1 Clostridiales bacterium | reverse complement strand
CGATGAAAAAGACGGTTTATTTATACTGGCAAAAGTCTTGTGAGCATGTCGTTTGTGATGTGGCGCAAGCGTTAAGAACCCATTTTCATGTAACCACGATCTTGGGTACCGTCAAAGAACCGACGGAGCAATCTTTTGATACTGCGCGAGGCCAGTATGATGCGCTATATCTCTTACGTGAACTTTCCAACACTGCTGAAATGTCTTTTGTCCTTTGGCTGATTGCAGAGGATATCTCATATACAGGACATGACTATTTGTATGGGGTTGCTTGGAAAAACTGTGCGGTCGTCTCATCTGCCCGCATCGGATTTGGAGACAACCTGTATAAAGAAGCATGCCACGAAACCGGCCATCTTTTCGGCCTTGCGCATTGTACAAATGCTTGTTTCATGAATGTGTCGCACAATTTGCGGAAGCTGACAGCCAAACCGATGCTGCTTTGTTTCGGATGTGCGTCAAAGATTTCAAACCATGACGGTTAAACAAAAAGAAGCAAAACCGCAAAAAGCGGTATTGCAATTTAAATGTAAGCAAGACCAACGAACGCCATATGTAGTTGATGATTACATATGGTTGTCTTTGTCGCTTTTGAGTTTGTAAATGACAATTGCCAACACAACGATGGCAGCAAGTGCTATGAAATGCATAAAAAGCACCCTCTCTTATGATATTTGTTTCTGTAAATATCATAATATAGGACCTCCGAATATGCAACAATTTTTTGCGTCTGAGCAATCTGAAACTTTACTCCGTGTGCTTCTTTGATACGGCTCGAAGAAGCTCCATCGAAAACATGGATTTGCTCAATTCCGAAACCAGAATATTCACCAATGCGAACTCCTTTTCGGAGAGCGATGTATATAGAAAATTCGCAATGGATGTGATCAGAGCGTTTAATTCACATGGATTCATAATCATTCCCCTATGCAGCAGTATATGGAGATCGTGATTTTGTGTTACATCATGGCAGGTTAAATTCCTTTGGATGTAAATTGCGAATAAAGTTCAGGCAAAAAAGGGATAATAAAAGCAAATCAGAAAATCAGGAGGATTTGCGAAATGAGTTTTTTAAGAGACAACGGAAAGCATGGATATATCCCGGTTGATAGCGATGATGCGGCAAGAAATACAAAAATGCCGAGCGTTGCGGCCATTCATACGCTCATAAGATCCGATGGCAAGGTGACAGGGTATGTGTTGTCAAACGGACAGAACGTAACGAAAGAACAGGCCGAAGATATGGCAATTCAGGGAAAGCTTGATTTGAGAGGCACAAGCGGCACAGTGAAGTGATGTGATTCTAAGTGCGAACCGGCAACAAGGCTCCGAAAGCGATGAAAAGCTTTTTCGGAGTCTTATTTTTTAAATGCTACTTTTTTAACTTTTGTTTCAAATCGAGCTTATCGGGTAAATAAATAAGAGAAGACGGTCAAAAAGCATTTACAAACATAAATTATAAGAGTAAGAATATAAAGAAAAGTGAAGCGGAAAGGAACAACAAATGTATAATAACATTCTTGACACAATTGGCAATACCCCCACCGTAAAAATAAACCAGATGAACAAAAACCCAAACGTTACGATCTATGCGAAACTGGAGGGATTTAATCCGACAGGGAGCGTCAAAGATAGGATCGCGTTGAAGATGATCGAACAGGCGGAAGCAGACGGCATGCTTACAAAAGATAAAATCATCATTGAAGCGACATCAGGGAATACGGGCATAGGCCTTGCCATGATCGGACGAGTGAAAGGGTATAAAGTTACGATTGTCATGAGCGCAGCGGTTTCGGTAGAGCGCCAAAAAATCATCAAAGCGTTCGGCGGTGAAATCATATTAACGGATCCGACACTGGGAACGGACGGTGCGATCATGAAAACACAGGAACTGCTTGAGCAAAACCCCGACAAGTACTATAACCCGAATCAGTTTTCAAATGAATATAATAAATTGGCGCACTACGCCACAACAGCGGATGAAATATGGGCTCAGACCGATGGGAAGATAACCCATTTTGTTTCTTCACTTGGGACGTCAGGTACGGTGATGGGTGTAGGCAAGAGGCTTAAGGAAAAAAATCCGAACATCAAAATCGTAGAGGCGCAACCCGTCAAAGGCCACTACATACAAGGACTGAAAAGCATGGAAGAAGCGATCGTGCCGGAAATTTATGACCCGAGCAAAATCGATATCAGCATTTTGATTGATTCAGAAGAAGCGTTTGAAATGGCGCGCAGAATCGTTGCGGAAGAGGGTATCTTTGTAGGCATGAGCAGCGGTGCGGCGATGCTGGCCGCTCTGGAAGTCGCAAAAGATTTGGATTCAGGTGTCATTGTGGTGATATTCCCTGACAGAGGGGAAAAATATTTGAGTACCGACCTGTTTAAAGTTTAAGTGTAAATAAAAAGCGCCCGGGAGGAAAAATCCGGGCGCTTTGTGTTTATGGCTATTTACGTTATGTTCGAGTCGGTGATATTTGATTTAGCGGATGGGGATACGCACACCCTCTATGATGATGGCAGTGACGGCGTTTACGTCCAACGGAAATTCAGCGCCCCAGTGCAGATCAAATGTACCCCCCAGTATTTCATTGGAGTATCTGTCGGCGAATGTTGAGGAATAACCTCTTGCACCGCTGATGAGCCTGATGTTGCCATCGGCTGTTTCGACATAAGCGACAATCTCCCCGTGTTCCCCGCTGCCGCCGCGCCATGTATCAGCCTGCTCTGTCCAGCTACCTCTTGCTTGCATACCAAGAGGATTGAGCGTCAGGAATTCAATGTTATGGCCGATGACGAGAACTTCATCCGTAACGGTGATGATTTGGTTTGCCGTGTCTCCGGTATTGACTGCAATCTGCCATGAACCATAGACGCCTTCTGAAACGTCACCCCAGAAAATCAGCGTGTAGTCTGCCAAATGATTGATGTTTACGTCAAATATATGCTCCGAAAGAGAGTGTCTTGTCATCATGTTGTCTTCTGAAAAAGCCACATCAATGGAAATCGGGTTGTAATCATCGTCTGCCCAAGCCCAAAGCGTTTCGGCAGGATGTATGGTCTCACCATCCGGACAGATAAGCGCAAGTGCGACACCGCTTCCGCCAAAGATGCTTGACATATCTTGAAGCGTTTGAACTCGAAGCTGTCCGTCAACGATACCCACATTGGAAATCCAAGTGTTGTCCGGATAATATGGAATCGATGCAAAACGGCCGGGATGAAGCAATTGTACTTGCATGCCTGCGTCAACATCAAACCGATGAGAACTTGACACTTCGCTCCTGGAAATTGTAATCGTTTCCGGAGCAGCCAGTTCCGCTAAAGAGATCGGAATCGGTTCGTATTCAAAAATACTCCATGAAAAAGTAATGTGGGTCGTGTCAAATACCAACGGAGCCGGAATTGTCTCATGGGAGACGAAGCGGGCTTCAAAATATGCGGTGCCTGTTGCTTCATCAAAATAGATGAGTTGTGCGCCTGCAGAGCCGAAACGAACCCTGATATCACCGTCTTCGACGATTGTATCTTCATTCATTTGGATATTGAGCCCTCCGCTGACGTTTACGCTTTCCGTCAGACGGTCTTCGCCGCTTACATCTTGAAGTGATAGGTACACGATGGCCATATTGTCAAAGGTTTGCGCTCCCAATACGGTCATGCGGATGCCCTGATCT
>WQWG01000099.1 GCA_009785435.1 Clostridiales bacterium | reverse complement strand
TTTTTATTGAAATAGCACCAAATAATCATTTCATCATAGCACACATTCTTGTTTCAGGCAAATGAAAGTCCATGTTCGTCGTCTAAGCGAGTGTCATAGCGACAGCGCACGCGTAACAATGACACCAAGAATCAACAAGCTAAACAAGGCCTCTGCACCTGCCATCATTTTCGCCATATGGCTATAAGGCGTGGATGCGGCCGGAGAAAACGACGTTGCCGTTGTAATGGATAGGTAAAGATAGTCGATGAATCCCGGCGTCCAGTTCTCGGGCGCAAGCTGTGGATCATTTGACGTTTGCTGTGCAAACACAAAATCCGGATGATTTTTATTGCGAAATACGGTTGGCAAACCTAGTGCGCGAACTTCAGGCCCACCGGTGTCAAGTTCCCAATACGCTAAGGAAAAGACGCCAATGTTCACGATCCACAAGGCAAAACCGACCAACAACAATTGATGCGCAAGTGTGACGGTCGCCGGATTCAGCATATCATAAATAAACCACCCCATACAAATCAGGTTGATCAATGGCAACACAATGACAACCGCAATCGACAACGCACGTGCCGACTTTGACGGCTTCGTATGGCTGCCCGAATAAGCAAGTATGGAAAAGATCAGCATGGCACCTGAAATGAACGGCAATGCCCACACAAAATTAAAACTCATCGCATAAGCGATCCATGTTTGTCCGGCGATAACAATCAGCGTCATCATAAGCGCCGCAACGCGCGTGCGAAAATAAGCGCTTACTTGTAAGCCTTTATTTCCGGTATTTTCATCTGTGTTCGAAGATTGTTGTAAAGACATATCGTGACCCTCTTCATTCTCCATGATCAATATCATTTTTCCTGTTCACATATTCAACACTTTCAACATAAGAATAGCATATTTCCGTACAGATTGCCATCGAATAATTGTCTTTTCTCTCTGCAACGAGTATAATGAAAGCATTATCGGAAAGGATGACAGATCTCATGACGGCAGCATTGATATTGGCAGCGGTGGTCTTGCCGGAGGACGGCAAACGCAAACCGACAGACGCTCTGGGCGAAGTTTCTTCAATCAAGCGCATCATCATGGTTTTCCAACAAGCAGGAATCAAAAAAATCGTTGTTGTAACAGGCTCTGATGCAGATGCCTTGGAAAAACACTGCGCGCATATGGGCGTTATCTTCCTGCGCAGTGAAACGTATGAAACCGGAGATATGTTGAGCAGCGTTAAAGCAGGCCTTGCGTATCTCAAAAATAAATGTTCAAAGGTGTTTATTACACCCGTGCATATTCCGCTTTTTTCTGCTGAAACGGTAAAAAGCATGGACAGCGCCGATGGTCCTGTCGTGATCCCGAAATACAATGAACAGGCAGGACACCCGCTCTTGCTTTTCAAAAGTCTATTTAAAAACGTTTTGAACTATGACGGCCAAGGTGGATTGAGCGGCGCTTTGTCCGGAGAAGACATCGCTCGCCATTTCGTTGAAGTCTCCGATCAAGGCATACTCACCGATACGCGAAACAGCGCCAATGTCAGCGACTTGATCGAGACACAGGGTTTACAGACAATCCGGCCGGAAGCCAAAATCAGGCTTTTGGGTGAAAAGGAATTTTTTGGCCCGGGTACGCTTCTGCTGCTCAACTTGACGCAGGAAACCGGTTCGTTAAAACAGGCTGCGCAACAGATGGGTGTTTCCTACAGCAAGGCGCTCAAAATGATCGCGGGTATGGAAAATCAACTTGGGTATACGATTCTGGAGAGCAGGCAAGGCGGCAGCGGCGGCGGCAGTTCGATCATAACCAAAAGAGGCTTGGACTTCATGAAACGCTACGAAGCGTTCGAGAGCGAATGCAACGAACGGATCAAAGGCGCATTTGAAAAATATTTTTAAGATGCGCTTGACACAATTTGGTTGGTCGTGATAGACTAACCATGGTTGGTCGCGACCGACAAATTTATCGAGAATGGAAAAAGACATGGAAAAATTAAAGTTGTTCGATGCAGAATACAAGTTTATGTGCATTGTTTGGGCATATGAACCGATCAATTCGACTGAATTGACGAGAATCTGCGAAAAGGATCTTGGCTGGAAAAAGCCAACCACCTATTCAATGATCAAAAAACTGAGTGAGCGCGGCATCATGAAAAACGAGAACGCTACAGTAGCCACGCTGATTGCGCGTGAAGACGTGCAGAAGTACGAAGCCGATGTGTTTATGAATCGGGTATTTGGCGGTTCTATCCCCTCTTTCGTCACCTCTTTTTTACAAGATAAAACCTTGTCGGAAGACGAAGCAAAAAAAATAAAAGCAATGATTGACGAGGTGATCGAAAAATGACGACAGTATTCATTACGATTTTAAATATGAGCATTGCCGCAAGCATTGTTGCTTTGGCCGTTATGCTCGTTCGCATCCCACTGCGAAGAGCGCCTAAAATCTTTTCATATGCCCTGTGGGGCGTGGTGCTGTTTCGGCTCGTAGTCCCTTTTAGCTTTGAAAGTATGTTTGGTTTCATGTCTGCTTCCACCAATGTAATCCCACAGAACATTGTTTTCGGACAAACACCCATGATTGAAACCGGCGTGCAATTTTTTGATGCACCGATCAATGCGGCCATTCATAATGCCATGCCCGTAACAACGGTAGGCGATAGCATCAATCCCATGCAAGTATTTTTCGGCATCGCCGGATATGTCTGGCTGATTGGCGTCATCGCATTGTTGCTGTATGCAGTCATCGGATACATCGGCCTCAAACGTCGTGTACGCTTCTCAACGCTTGTACGCGAAAACATTTATGAAACCGATCAGATCAAAACGCCGTTCGTGCTTGGCTTGATTCGTCCCAAAATCTATATTCCGGCCAGGATGGAACTCTTGCAACAAGACTATATCTTGAAACATGAGCAAACGCATATCAAAAGGTTTGATTACTTGGTAAAACCCTTTGCGTTTCTGGTTTGTGCTTTGCATTGGTTCAATCCGGTTGTATGGGCTTCCTATTTCCTGATGGCAAAAGACATGGAAATGTCGTGTGACGAAGCGGTTCTCAGACAGTCCGATGAAGACATCCGCGGCGCTTATTCGTCCGCTTTGCTGAACCTATCGATGAAAAGAAGCGGTTTATTGACGCCGCTTGCATTTGGGGAAAGCAATGTAAAGTCAAGAGTCGGAAATGTATTGAATTTCAAGAAACCTGCGATATGGATCATCATCGTTTCGTTGCTTGTCGTTGTTGCTTTCAGCATCGGATTTGCGTCAAACAGAGCAACAGAAAACTTCAATCGCCCAAATCTCAATCACCCAATGGCCTACGAAGAGGTGGTATTTTCAGAGTTTGGCATCGGCGTTATATTTCCATACGAGTATAGCGGAAAGTATATGACTTTTGCAAATGAGGATTCAATTCGAGTCGTTCATACCGCCACCCATGCGCTTTTAAGCGAACGATTTAACCAAGTCAATGGGTACGACAGCGATTATACGTTTGGCACGCTGTTCACAATTTATAGAATGGCGTTGGCCGACGAATCATTTGAGTTTATGCGAAGCAATTCAGTTCTTCTGTTTGAGGACGGCGAATACGCTTTCTTATTCATGGAGCCTACGGATGTCCAATTTGACTCCGAAAATCCGGAAAGCCCTGAAACATTGGAGTTCTTTGAGCTGAGCGATCGTCGTTTG
>WQWG01000098.1 GCA_009785435.1 Clostridiales bacterium | reverse complement strand
GAAGATTGCGATTACAAAAAACGGCCCCTATATCGTTGATGCGGGAGTACCTGTAAAAGAAGTGAATAGCTTGGCAAATAAAGACGGAGCTGTGCTTGCATACGAGGAAAAAAAGGATCTTAGCGACGCAAAGGCAAATACATATTTGTGCCGATGCGGCCATTCCGCAAACAAGCCGTTTTGTGATGGCCATCACGCGAAAATCGGTTTTGACGGAACAGAAACCAACGACAGAAAAAGCTATGATCACGGAGCTGAATTGCTGCAAGGAAAGGTTTATGACGCGCTGGACAAGCCGGAATTATGCGCTGCTGCGCGGTTTTGCGATGTAGGTGCCGGGTTTTGGAATGCGCTCCACAGCATGGATGAAGCGGACAAAAAATATGTTGAGCATGTCGCGTGTACCTGCCCATCCGGTCGGCTTACTTTGGTTGATAAGCATACCGGTCAGAAGATGGAGCCGGAATTGGAAAAAGAAATCTATTTGGTAAACGATGTCCCTGCAGGACATTTAGGCCCCATTTACGCCAAAGGCGGCATACAAGTAACCGGCGCTGACGGTTTTGCGTATGAAGTGAGAAACAGAGTAACGCTTTGCCGTTGTGGGGAGTCGAGAAATCTTCCTTTCTGTGATGCTTCTCATCTTCGGTGTGAGCATATGGAGGTTGAGTGAGTCAGCTGTATGACAAGTTCAATGTAAAATAAAACAACGTCTTTCTGCGCTAACATCGTACTTCAATTAATTTTTTGCATTGTAACTATTTTTATGTTACAATGCAAATATGATTCGGAGGTGATCGTGTGGATGAATATATCGATTATATCGTTGAGACGCTGAATGTAGATGCGGAAATGGATGTTATTTCCAATTTTTACACGCTTCCTTTGTATCTTCGTAACGGCTATGAATTTGCATCCTTGCAAACTTACAACACAAAATTTTTACTTGCCAAACCGAAAGAACAGTATAACTTAACCATTCTTCGCAAGCAAGTTCTGCAAATATCGAAAATAACAGGGCTTGATTGCGTCCTTTGCCTAGAAAGCATTCGGGCTTATACAAAAGAAAAGATGCTGGAGGAAAGAATACCGTTCATTATTCTGCGGCAACAAATCTTCATGCCATTCTTAGGCGTTGTATTGTCGAAAAATAGCCTGAAAGTGCTTCCACAAATAGATAAAATATCAATTACCACACATAAATTGTTGTTAAACGCATTGTATCATGCATGGAGAAGAACATCACTTACTGAAGTTGCTGCCGCTCTCGGCGTATCAAAAATGACAATTACCAGAAGCTTCGATGAGCTTGAATCACTAGACCTAAATCTTATCAAGGCCGAGGGGAAGCTTAGGCGTTTTGTTTGGGACGGCCCCCGAAAAGAACTATGGGCGGCGGTACAAACTCATCTCAGAAATCCGGTTGCAAAGGTTTATCGATATGATGAGTATCTTAAATTTCCGGAAGCCAAGCTTGGCGGGATATCTGCACTGAGTCATTACACGATGTTAGACGATAACGCTTATCCGACGTATGCTATTTCCAAGAATGAGGAAAAGATTTTATCGCTCAATCTCGTTTCACCCATTCCCCTAGAGGAAACCGCTGCCGTCGTCATTCAAGTACTCAGATATAGCTTTGAGTATCAGGATGGCATCGCTGTAGATCCACTCACGGCAATCCTCTCGCTAACAGATGATGAAAAAAAAGACCCTCGTGTGGAATTAGCAATAGAATCAGTATTGGAGGAATGTTTGCATGATTAAAGGCCTTGAGGTATTCAAAAATCACTTCCGTGAATTTCACGAGCATTATGTGCTAATTGGCGGTGCGGCGTGTGACATAATTTTCAATGAATCGGATATGTCATTCCGTGCAACCAAAGACTTTGATATGGTGCTGATTGTGGAAGCGCTCACCCCGGAGTTCGGCAGACAGTTCTGGAACTTCATCAATGCCGGTGGCTATACGAACAGAGCAAAGAGTGATGGCAAGCCGCAATTTTATAGATTTGACAAACCGACCAATCCGGATTTTCCGTTCATGATTGAACTTTTTGCACGCTCCGAGTTGGTGCTGGTTGATGATGAAGCGACATGCCGACCGCTTCATATCGATGAAGAAGTGTCTAGCCTGTCTGCAATACTGCTTAACCACAACTATTATCAACTACTCCTAACCGGAAAAACCACCGTTAATGATGTCACCGTCCTTTCGCCTATGCAAATTATTTTATTCAAAGCAAAAGCATGGTTGGATTTGACCGATAGAAAAGTCGCAGGGCAACAAATTTCCGAAGGTGATATTCGCAAACACAAAAATGATATTGCCCAGCTTGCGGTTCTTCTCACGGGGAATGAGTCGTGTGTAGTTCCGTTATCGGTACTCGAAGATATTGATACGTTTTTAGTAGCCTTTGGAAACAACCCGCCGGATGTAAAGGCTCTTGGTATCGTCGGCGTTACTGCCGATGACATAACGGGATTGCTTCGAAGAATTTATATTGCAGAATGATTGGTAAAGCCTCTTATTCAAAAAATCGTAAAGCGACTTGAAGAGCAAATCTCCGTAAGTCGCTTTGAATGGTGGACCCGAGGGGGATCGAACCCCTGACCTCCTGACTGCCAGTCAGGCGCGCTCCCAGCTGCGCCACGGGCCCACGTATTGGATATGCAGGTTCGCCCGTCATCGTCATGTATGACAAAAAACTCAGAACGATCGGCGTGTAACCCTGCCTTTCTATTATCTGAGATTTTTGTTTGTTTGTCAATTCAATAATTTCAAATTTTGATTTTTTTCCACTCGTCCATAAATGCTTGTTTTGCTTGCATCCCACGGTTCGCCGGACTTGTCGATGGCAGGTATTCGGCTTCCATGCCTACATCCTTTGCACAGTATTGATTGAACAATTTCGTCGCCGTTTTTCCTGTCGTGAATATCTTTTGAATATTTGCCGTCCGCAAAATATCGCTAAAGTCGTTCGGGATTGCGTTTTTGATATGGGAGTCGCTCGCGCCTTTAATTTCGCAACTTTTGAGTACATCCCACATCGCAACTCTGTTTTCAAGCAAGAATTTTTTCATGGATTCCATGTTTCTATCAGGCTCTTGTTTGCCGAGAACCTCTGCAACCGTTTTCCAAAAAATATTCTGTGGATGTCCGTAATAAAAGCCAACCTCTCTTGATTTCGGGGATGGGATTGTCCCTAAAATTAAAACTTTTGAGTTTTTGTCATAGATCGGCTCCCACGGATGTTCAACAAAAGCAACTGTATTTTCCAATTTTGCAAACCTCAGCAATCATCATATTTACTATCATTATAGCCCATCATGCCGCGTTTTTTCAAAATTATTTTTTTGTTCTTTTTTGAATGTATAGACTTCTATCTTGCTGTAATTCTGCATATAGCACCGTCTTGATGTCCGTTATGCCCTGTGTTCGAAGCGCATCGTTGAGTTGCTGTCTCGTGTATCCAAGCTCAAGCAAGTTCTTTTCCACGATCTTGCCATCGACGATCATCTCAGATGGCAAGCCTGAAACGTCCGACGCAATACACATATCTTCCCTTGTGATCGGGTCTTTTCCCGGCTTTTTCATCACGGTCAGCGCGCCGTTTGGTTCTAAAATCGCATATTCAACATCCATGATCGAAAACACTTGATTGAGCCGCAAATGCATGGTCAGGT
>WQWG01000097.1 GCA_009785435.1 Clostridiales bacterium | reverse complement strand
GTTTTGGCGGCAGGGTATTCATCCAGAATGAATGCGTTCAAACCGCTTTTGGATGTAGGCGGAAAGCTTGCGATTGAAAGGGTCATCGAAATACTGCGAGACGGCGGTGTTTCCGAAATCGTCATCGTTACGGGACATGGCAGAGAGAAGCTGCTTCCGTATATCAGCGGTGTCGGCGTTTTTGAGGCATTTAACCCTGACTATGATCAAGGCATGTTTTCTTCTGTCATCGCAGGGATCAAACGGCTCACAGCGGTATCGAAAGACAAGCTGAAAGGTTTTTTGCTGATGCCTGTTGATTATGCGGCAGTCAGTCCCGACATCGTCAAGTCGATTCTAGACAATGAAAGCATAGACAGTGCGTTTGTCGTGCCGTGTTACAACGGGAAAAAAGGACATCCGCTTTGGATCCCGGCCGTAGTGATCGAGGAAATCCTTTTCAATTCCGGTGCGACTGACGGCCTGAAAAACGTGACGATGAAACACGAAGAAAACATGGTTCGCATTGAGACCGGAAAAGAAAGCGTCGTGATGGATATGGACACACCGGAGGATTACGCGGATATGCTGGCGTATTGGGCAAGAGGGTGTGAAGAGGAAGACATTCGTAAGCTTGCAGCAGGCAGACGTATTATTTTGATCAGGCACGGGCAAATCAGGCAACACGAGAAAAAAATATTTCTCGGACAGAGCGACATCCCGCTGAGCGAGTTTGGAAAAGAGCAGGCGAAAGAAGCTGCGCTGAAAGTGCAGGCGCTATGCCCGCAAACGTCCGTGATGTATTGCAGCGATTTGCTTCGGGCAAAAGAAACGGCCGACATCATTTCAAGTGTGCTTGAATGTAAAGAAGTGGTGCCGATCAAAGCGTTCCGTGAAATGTCTCTGGGTTCATGGGATGGGGCATACATCGATGACATCAAGAGCAAATTCCCACTGGAATTTGAAAGAAGAGGGAAACAATTGCTCACATACAAATGCGACCGCAAAGCGGAGAACTTTTATGATTTGCAATACAGGACGGTTAACGCATTGAAAAAAATTTTAAAAAGCGACATTCAAAAAGACGTTGTAATCGTGGCGCATGCGGGAACCATCCGCATGCTGGCAGCGGCTTTGTCGGGTGCTGAATTAAACGAAGATGCGTTAAAGACCAACATAGAGCTTGCGTCAGTTCGTGTGATAGGGTTATAATAGAAGGAGCTTATGATAAACAAAAAGCAATCCAGTCGCCGAAGGGGGAAAACGCATGACAAGGATTATCGGAACGGTTTCGAAAGGATTGAGAGCGCCGATCATCAGAGAGGGTGACGACCTGGTAGAAATCGTCGTGAATACCGTAATGAACGCTGCAAATGCAGGGGAGTTTCAAATAAAGGATAAAGATGTGATCGGCATAACGGAAGCAATCGTTGCCAGAGCGCAAGGCAACTATGCGACGATCGACCACATCGCTGAAGACGTTAGAAACAAACTGGGCGGCGGGACGATTGGCGTTATTTTTCCCATACTCAGCAGAAACCGATTTGCTGTTTGTCTCAAAGGCATTGCAAAAGGCGCTCAAAAGATCGTGCTGATGCTCAGCTATCCAAGTGATGAAGTGGGGAACCAGCTCGTTGCGCTTGATGACCTTGATGCAAAAAACATAAACCCATACAGCGATCTGCTGACAGAAAGCGAATTTAAGCATGCTTTTGGCGAAACAAAGCATGTTTTTACCGGGATAAATTATATCGATTACTATCGAGAGTTGATTGAATCTGAGGGCGCGGAAGCGGAAATTATTTTTGCGAACGACCCAAGGCGGATTCTCGATTACACGGACGTCGTCCTTGTTTGCGATATACATACAAGAGAGCGAACGAAGCGGCTGCTCAGAAAAGAGGGAGCAAGGTTGGTTCTCGGCCTTGACGATATTTTGACGGAAAGTGTCTCCGGCAGCGGATTTAACAAAGAGTATGGAATCCTTGGTGCCAACAAAGCCACAGCTGATAAAATAAAACTTTTCCCTGAAAATTGCAATGACGTTGTTCGCAGCATACAGGAAAAAATAAAAGAAAAATCAGGAAAAACCGTCGAAGTGATGATCTACGGTGACGGAGCATTCAAAGATCCCGTCGGAAAGATCTGGGAGCTTGCGGATCCTGTCGTTTCTCCGGGCTATACGGACGGGCTGAAAGGGGTTCCGAGCGAGGTGAAATTAAAATACCTTGCAGACAACCAGTTTTCGCATCTTTCCGGAGAAGAACTGAAACAGGCCATTTCGGAGTACATCGAAAATAAAAAAGCCTCGGTCATTGACGATATGGCGGGACAAGGCACAACGCCGAGAAAGCTGACAGACCTCATTGGCTCGCTGTGCGACCTGACCTCAGGGAGCGGCGACAAGGGAACGCCGATCGTGTATATACAAGGATATTTCGACAATTACACAAAATAGTCGTTGACAAATCAAATACAGAGCGATAGAATAATAGTAACAGAACCCGACACGCCTCTCAACGATGCGGACCACGTCGGGTCATTTGATTTTAGGAGCTTTTACCAAATGAGGGAATTGAAAAAACATCAGCCATCAATGACGGTGGACGAACAAATTGCCAATCTGCGCGAAAAAGGAATGGTGATTGAAAATGAGGACTTTGCCAAATCATTTCTTAATGATGTTTCCTATTTTAGATTAATAAAAGCCTATAGTCTGGGATTGAAAATTAAAAATGGGGATTACGATGAAAAAGTTCGATTTGAAGATGTTATCAACCTATATCTTTTCAATTCTAATTTCCGGCAACAGATATTTTTACAAATAGAAAAAGTGGAAGTTAATTTGCGCTGCCGCTTATCTAACTATTTTTGTAATCATTACGGTGTTTTTGGTTACGAAGATGTGAATAATTTTGTTGATGCCACTCATCACAAAGAATTGTTAGACGATATTCGAAGAGAAATAGTACGAAACAAAAAGGCTCCTTTTGTTAAAAACTATCTTCAGAGTTATGAGGACGCAAAGATTCCGCTTTATGCGCTCACAGAATTATTCAGCTTTGGAACGCTTTCGAAGTTTTATAAAAACATGAAGAATGAGGACAAAAAGGCAATTGCCAGTATATACGGCATAGGATATACATATTTTGAAAGTTGGATTGAGGCGCTTTCATACATACGCAATATCTGCGCTCATTATGGCAGGCTTTATAATGTCAAGTTACTTAAAACGCCACAATTGTATAAACGATACACTGAAAGTGGTATTAAAAACTTTCGCATTTTTGCATCGTTGCTAACGCTTAAACATCTGCTCCCCAATGATCGACACTGGCATGAGTTTGTACAAGTTATCGCGCTTTTGATTGATAAATATCCAAGCGTTAACTTAGGTTTGATAGGGTTTCCACAGGATTGGATGGAGTATTTAAGTAAACAGTTTTGAAATACATGGTCGGCGGCAGAGCTCGAAAGTCAAGTTCTCTGGCGGCTCATCTGGAAAGGTTGTTTGCTGTAATTGCGGATATAGACGCTGTAAAGTCTGCATATTTATGAACTGTATTACAATATTCTTAATTTTATGCGCCGATCATTGATATCGATACGGATTCGTGCTAATATCAAAAAACGGGAACAAATTGGATACAAAAAACGTCAAAAACAGGACATACTGAATTGTAGTGTCTTATAGTACATTTTGAGGTTCAATATAGAATAAAATTTTGAAAGACAACTCCTGAATCGATGAGAGG
>WQWG01000096.1 GCA_009785435.1 Clostridiales bacterium | reverse complement strand
GGGCGAGCGTTCCGCGATCGTTGAAATCAAGATCTATGAGGGCAAAAACAGGCAAGTGCGTAAAATGTTTGCCGCAGTAGGCAATAAAGTGCTGGATCTCGAAAGAATTGCAATCGGAAATCTGCTGCTCGGCCATCTAAAGGAAGGACATTATCGAAAGCTAAGCAAAAATGAGATCGAGCATCTAAAAAACATCTAACATCTTATGTCTTGTTTATCATCATATTCTTTACGACGGGGTGTAGCCGGTTTATAAGGATGACGCTCAAAATCGTCTTAACGATGTCGCCCGGAATAAACGGCAGCATGGCGAACGGGAGCGCTGCAACCAAACTCAAATTCGTATAATGCATAAACCAAGCAAGGCCGAGCGCATAAGTAGCAACCCACCCGGCACACATGGCAGGGATCAGTGCTTTTACAGATGTGCCGAAACGGCCTGCTATCAGTCCAACGATAAACGCGCAAACGATGTATCCGATGATAAATCCGCCGGTAGGGCCGACGACAATGCCCATCCCGCCCGTAAATCCTGCAAACACCGGTACGCCCATAGCGCCCAGAAGAACGTAAACGACTTGGCTTAGCGTTCCGTATTTCATGCCCAACAAGCCTGCGGCAACAAAAATAGAAACGTGTGTAAAGCTGACGGGTACCGGGCCGATGGGAATCACGATTTGTGACAAGATCGCGCTCAGCGCAGCGAACAGTGCGCATAACATCAGTTCGAACGTTTTCGGTTTTTTCATGATAAAAATCCTCCCTGTTTGTGCATATTTGTGATTATACAACAGGGAGGATATAACGTCAACTGATTTTTAAAAAAGGTTTACAATTGACCCGTGTCACGTTCTCTTACAAAGAAAGTTCTTTCACCCAATCTTCAATTTCCTGAGCCAAAACGGTTTTATCCGCAGATTTAACATTACGGAAATCCTTGCCTTGAGCGATGTTTGCGTTTGCGCAGTTTTGGGCGAAGTTGTCAAAATACTTTCCCATATTTCCCCCATGCGTGCAAAATGGTATGACGGTTTTTCCTGCCAGATCATGCGTTTTGAGGAACGACAGCATCGCAGGGGACATGGTGAATGCCCATACGGGTGAACCAATCAAAATGACGTCGTAATCCTGTACATTCGTCATCTGGTTTTTGAGGGCAGGCGTATGCCCGTTGCTGCAATGGAGTATTCCAATCGTATAGGCCGTTACCAGATTGTAGGGTTTTTCCAATTGTATTTCAAACGAGTCGCCCTCTACGGCGTTTTGAATCATCTCGGCAACCTTACGGGTATAGCCTTGAAGCGAGTAATACACAACCAATACCTTTTTACTCATGATACACCTCCTGAATCCTTGTTCTATACGCACATTGTATCGCATTGAAGAAGCCATTTCAATATTGAGCAAAGAAATAAATTTTTCCCGGAGGCCAATGTGAAAAAAGGATGCCCCCATGTACAAAACCTTACGGATATGGTAAAATTGCTTGAAGCAAAAGGGCTTGGAGAAAAAGCCTTTTGAACAAAATGACACAAGGAGGATCATATCTTGAAAGACAAAATAAAGACAGCGGATGAAGCCGTTTCAGTCATAAAAGACGGTGATACCATCATGGTAGGCGGATTTATGGCATGCGGAACGCCGGAGATCCTGATGGATGCCCTGGTGAAAAAAGGCGTAAAGAATCTTACGATCATCTGTAATGATGCGGGCGTTCCGGGGAGAGGTGTCGGGAAACTGATCACAAACGGACAGGTCAAGACGTTGATCGCCTCTCATGTGGGGCTTAATCCGGAAGTTGCGCAGAGAATGAATACCGATGTTGCTGCAGATAAACTGGAATGCATTTTGGTGCCGCAAGGGACGCTGGCTGAAAGAGTAAGAGCCGGCGGAGCAGGCCTTGGCGGATTTCTTACACCAACGGGAATCGGTACGATCGTCGCGGAGGGCAAAGAAGTCATTCGTGTGGACGGCAGGGACTACCTGCTTGAAAAGCCGCTGAAAGCCGATGTTGCATTGCTCAGGGGTTCTGTAACCGATCGATTCGGAAACACGACCTACAATGGAACGACGAGGACATTTAATCCGATCATGGCAACGGCGGCAGAGCATGTGATCGTCGGGGCGTGTGAAATCGTAGAAGTGGGAGACATTGACCCGAACCATGTGGTGACATCGGGCATCTTTGTAGATACAATCGTAGGAGGTGAAAAACCTTGGGAGATATAAAAGAAATCATCGCAAGAAGAGTAGCGAAAGAACTGAAAGACGGAGACGTTGTAAATCTTGGGATAGGACTCCCGACGATGGTGGCGAACCATCTTCCGGAGGGTGTGGAGATCATCCTGCAGTCTGAGAATGGAATCATGGGCATGGGTCCCGCACCCGCTAAGGGCAACGAAAATGTGGATATGGTGAATGCGGGTGCGCAATATGTGACGGTAAAGCCGGGCGCAATGTTTTTTGATAGTGCGACATCGTTTGGAATCATCCGCGGCGGCCATGTAGACGCTACGATCCTCGGTGCGCTTGAAGTTGACGAAAAGGGCAACTTGTCCAACTGGATCGTGCCAGGCAAGATGGTTCCGGGAATGGGCGGCGCGATGGATCTCGTTGTGGGCGCGAAAAAGGTCATCATCGCGATGCAGCACACGCAAAAAGGTGAGCACAAAATCCTGAAAGCATGTACGCTTCCTTATACGGCCGTCGGCGTTGTGGATATGATCATTACGGAGATGGGCGTTATGGAAGTAACCGACAAAGGCATCGTTTTAACAGAGAAGCATGCTGAGTTCACAGTTGACGATATAAAAGCAGCGACAGGTTGTGATCTCATCATCAGCCCGGATTTAAAAGAAATGAAATAAAAATTCGCGTCTTTTCATATAATGAGCCATGAAACGAATTGGGGGCGATGTGAAAAGATGATTCGATCTGTCAAAAAGATTTTTTGCATTTTTTTGTTGTGCTTGATTGCGATTGTGATTCCGAAACATTCCGCGATCAGTACGCATGTCGGACAGTTGATTGCTCAAAACACTGCAAACACCATTCTCCTTGATGCCGGACACGGTGGGGTCGACAGCGGCGCTTCCAGCAGATGCGGCATCGTCGAAAAAGACATCAATCTGGCCATCGCGCTTGAATTGCAGAGGCTTGCGGAGGCTGACGGATGGCGGGTCGTGATGACGAGAACCGAAGACAAAATGCTCGGAGACGGCAAAGGCAGCATAAGAAGCCGGAAAACACAGGACTTAAGGGCGCGTAAAGAAATCATTGACAGAGAATTGCCCCTTGTTGCGGTGAGCATCCATTTAAACAGCTTCAGAGAAGACCCGAATGTTCGGGGCGCGCAGGTTTTTTACCCGGCCGGGCCGGGCAATGAGGACGTATTGGAAAAAAGCAAAATGCTTGCGGAAGCGATCCAAAGCGAACTTGAGTCCGGAATTGATGATGGCAAAGAGCGTACCGCTCTGAGCAAAAGCGGCGTGATGATCCTGAACAATCCGAAAGCGCCGACCGTGATCGTGGAGTGTGGGTTTTTGTCGAATAGAGAAGAAGCGAGAAAGCTCGCCGACAGAGAATATCAGTTGAAACTTGCGGCTTTGATTTACAACGGGATTATGAGATACATCCGTGAGACGAATGAACAGGGCGTGGAAATTGTTTACAGTGGTAACAGTTTTTCAGAAGTTGAAATAAGTAGCGAACAGCCTGTGGATAAAGATGCTTCGATAAAG
>WQWG01000095.1 GCA_009785435.1 Clostridiales bacterium | reverse complement strand
TTGGCGATGAGGGCATGGGACTTTATGGTACCGTTTATCCGATCTATATATTTCTCGTGGTGTTTTCCACAAACGGAGCGCCTGCCGCCATTTCCAAGATGGCGTCAGAGAGACTCGCTGTCGGTAGAGCCGACGAAGCCCACCGGGTATTCAAACTGTCATTCATCGCCATGTTTGTATTCGGCATTGTGACATCATCTGTGCTATTCTTTGGCGCGAGAAGGATCATCGACTTTATGGCACATCCCGATTCTTATTACGCCATGATCGCTATTGCACCGGCGCTGCTTCTCATACCGATCATGTCTGTCTACAGAGGATATTTTCAAGGGATGCAAAACATGCTGCCTACGGCGCTGTCACAGTTTACCGAGCAGGCAGTCAGAGTCGCGACAGGCCTTACGCTTGCGGTTGTTCTTTTGCCGATGGGCATACAATATGCTGCGGCGGGCGCTACGTTAGGCGGGAGCATCGGGCCGATCGTAGGGATTCTCGTCATTGTCATCATTTATTACGTGCAAAAAAGAAAAATCTTTGAAATCATCGCAAGAGACAAAAATAAAAACGGTGAGAAAGAAAGTTCGAAGAGCATCTTGAAAACACTGGCGGTCATTGCCGTACCGGTGACAATAGGGGTATCCATTTATCCGGTTATGAATTTGGCCGATGTGGCTCTGATACAGAATCGACTGGTTTCGGCCGGTTACAGCGGAGACTTGGCGAATGCCTTGTACGGCCAGCTTTCAGGTTTTGCGGGACCGATTATCAATGTTCCGATGGCGCTTGCGCTTAGCATGGCGCTGAGTATGGTTCCGGCGATCGCATCGGCAAAGAGCGCAAATGATATGGAATTTTTAAATACAAACATAAAGCTGGGGCTGAGAACCTCAATGATCGTTGGGGTGCCTTGTAGTTTCGGCATCATCGTGCTTGCAGAGCCGATCATGAGGCTTTTGTTTCCGATGCAAGTAGAAAGCGCAGTCAACGCGGCGGGCGCTCTTGCGGTATTGGCGGCGGGCATCATATTCCTGTGTATTGCTCAGACCATGGCGGGTGTGCTGCAAGGTCTGGGGAAAATAGGCATCGCAGTGTTGAGCTTGGTTTGTGGATTTGTGGTCAAATGCATCGTGACGTATCTTTTAACGCCGACGCTGAATATTGAGGGCGCTGCAATCGGAAGCGTGCTTGGCTTCATAACGGTGGCTGTCATCAGCTTTGTGGCAGTCTGTGTCTTAACCAAAATCCGTTTTGATTTTATCTTATCGGTCGTGAAGCCTTTGATCGCGGGGCTCGTTATGGTCATCCTGGTTGTCGCTTCCTATCATGGATTTTCATTTGTTGTCGGAGGGCGTCTCGCAACGGTTGCGGCAATCGCGATCGGAGCGATTGCATACGGCGTTACACTGATCAAGATCAAAGCGATTGTTGAAAGCGAGATCGAAATGCTTCCGAAAGGTTCGAAACTGGCATCACTTCTGAGAAAAATAAAGTTGATATGATGGGCGTATCATGGACGGACAAGCAGTCTGAGGTAATTGAAACAAGAAACAAGAATATCTTGGTTTCCGCGTCGGCGGGATCGGGGAAGACTGCTGTGCTTGTCGAAAGAATCAAACGGCTGATTATTGATGAGCGTGTTTCGATTGACGAGATCTTGGTGGCGACGTTTACAAACGCCGCTGCAAGCGACATGAAAGAAAAAATAATCAAAGCCATTCAAAAGGCGATTTTGGAAAATAAGGCTGATGAACAATTCCTGAAAAACCAGTTCGATAAAGTGTATAAAGCAAACATCAATACCTTCCATTCATTTGCAATTTCTGTGATACGAAGGTATTTTTACGTGATCAATGTTGATCCTGACTTTAAAATCTGCGACGACGCAGAAAAAACCATTTTGCAAACCGAGGCGATGGATGAGCTGTTTGAGGAAAAGTTTGATTCGGGCAGCCAAGCATTCATTGATTTTTTGACGACGTATTGCGGTGCAAAATCAGAAAAAAAAGCGAAAGACATGATCTTTTACTTGTATGAATCCATTCAAGCGCTGCCAGAGCCTTTCGAATGGCTTTCGAGCAAAACCGCAATACCGGGCGGCACGGATGAAGAATTGCATGAGCATCTGTTTGGATTCATCCTCGATGAAGTCATCGTAAATCTTGAATATGCGCTGAGTGCTTTCAAAATCGTCTATGATGTTTTGGAAACAAACGGCATAGCGGGTCTAGCGTTAAAAGCCTCACGTGATATCGAAGCCGTACAGAATATTGTAAACAGCGCAGAAGCGGGCGCGTATGAAGCAATGTCCTCTCAACTCCGAACCCTCGAATTTGAAAGATTCACTGTTGGTAAAGCAGAGAAAGAAGCGTATGATGAGATCAAAGATCAAGTCAATCAAATCCGAGACAAGGGCAAGGGATACATCAAAGAGCTAAAAGAGGATTATTTCAGCACCCCGTTTGAAGAAAGCGCGGAACGAATCCGATCGACTTATGAAAGCTCAAAAACGCTGATGGGCTTGGTTTTGGATTTCGACAAGGCATACAAAGAAAAAAAGAAAGAAAAAACGCTGTTGGATTTCAACGACATCGAGCATTATGCATTGGAAATCCTGAAAAATCCGGATGTATCAAAAGAGTATCAAAAGAAGTTCAAATACATATTTGTGGATGAATACCAAGACAGCAATCTGCTTCAGGAAGCCATGGTCAATTTGATCAAGCGTGATGACAATGTATTTATGGTCGGAGATGTTAAGCAGAGCATCTATAAATTTCGCTTGGCGGAGCCTGAAATATTCATTCAAAAGTATGAGGCGTACAAGCATGCGCACAATGAAAAAGACATCAAGATAGACCTCAGCACGAACTTTCGGTGCAAGGGCAATATCATCGATCTTGTAAACGATACTTGTGCAAAAATAATGCCGTATGACGAGGATTCAGCTTTGCGAAAAGGCGTTTCGTACACGGGGGGTTTGGATTATCCCGTGGAGCTTCATATGGTTGAAACAAAAGAGGTTGAAGACGCACAGATTGATCGCGCGATCAATGAAATGAAAAAGGTCGAACTGGAGGCATCCATCGTCTCGAAGCTGATCAAAAAAGCTGTGGGTAACCCGATTTACGAAGACGGTAAGGGGGAAAGACCGACGGAATTGAAAGACATCGTTATCCTCATGCGATCCGTAAAAAGTGTCGGGGAAAAATATTATCAAATCCTGATGGAAAACAATCTCCCTGCGTTTATTGACGACAGTGAGGGATATTTTGATACGATTGAGATTGAAATCTTTATGAATCTGCTCAAAGTCATCGACAACAAAAGGCGTGACATCCCGCTTATCAGCGTGCTTCACTCCAAAATCATGGGATTTGACGCGGATGAACTTGCCGCAATTCGGATCGCGAGCAGGGCAGGCTCATATTATGGCGCGTTTGAACGATACGGGGTTTGTGGAGATGACATCGTTTTGCGTGAAAAATGCCGCAAAGCGCATGAAACCATAGAAGAATGGCGTAGCCTCATGCAGATTATGCCGCTCGATGAACTTGTATGGAAACTCATGTGGGACACGGGATATTATATTTACATTGGTGCACTGGCCGGAGGAGAACAGCGGCAAGCGAACTTAAGAGCGCTTGTGGACAAATCGCTGAAATACATGAAGATGAGGCCGGACGGAGGGTTGTACGGGTTCATTCAGTATGCGGAAATATTGAGAAGAAAAGGTGTGCAAACAGGACAGGTTAGCCTGACTTCGGAGGGCGATAACGTCGTCAGGATCAAAACGATCCATAAGAGCAAAGGGCTTGAATTTCCG
>WQWG01000094.1 GCA_009785435.1 Clostridiales bacterium | reverse complement strand
GAGTGATGGGCATGCCAGAAATTTGCTGATTCCAAAAGGGTTTGCGACAGAAGCCTCTGAGGGAAAAATCAGGAACATCGAACACCAAAAAGCCCTGCTGGAAGAGAAAAAAGCCGCCGACTATGCGAAAGCGGAAGCGCTCGCGCAAAAACTTTCAGAGCTGACCGTCAACATCGCAACAAAATCAGGAGAGGGCGGCAGACTGTTTGGCTCAATCACGTCAAAAGACGTTGCGGACGCGCTCAAAGCGCAGCATAAAGTCGACATCGACAAAAAGAAATTCGCAATGGATCAACCGATCAAAAACATTGGGGAAACCGAAGTACTCATTAAACTGTACTACGATATTTCCGCAAAACTGAAAGTCAACGTGACAGGATAGACGAAGAACCGTATAAGGAGGTTGTCATGGTTGGAAAAATTCCGCCCCACAACGAGGAGGCTGAAAAGTCGGTACTTGGTGCCGCAATGCTGTCCAAAGACGCTCTGTTTGATATCCTTTCGCACGTAAGGCCGAAAGATTTTTACAGCAGCATCCATAAAGAAATATTTGAAACCATACTGGAACTTCATCGAAAAAACGCTCCTGTCGACACATTGACTGTGTCGGAAGAGCTTAAAAAGAGAAATTCGCTTGAAATGGCAGGGGGCAGGGCGTATATCGCCTCGCTTTCCATGTCTGTTCCGACCACTTCAAACGCGGCGGAATATGCGAAAATCGTGGCCGAAAAATCAACGCTTCGGCAATTGATCCAAGCGGCAAGCGACATCATCGACAAGAGCTATCAAGAAAAGATGGAAGCCGAAAACGTGATCGACTTTGCGGAAAGAAGCATCTTTGAAATCGCTCAACAAAAGCAAAACAAGGATTTTACCCCGCTCAAAGACGTACTGCTTGAAAACCTGAACCTCATCGACAAAGCAGCAAACATGGACGGCGGCATCACAGGCGTCGCTTCCGGATTTACAGACCTTGACGAAAAGACGTCCGGCTTCCAGAGATCAGACCTCATCGTGCTTGCGGCAAGACCCGCCATGGGAAAAACCGCATTTGCGCTGAACATCGCGCAACAAGCGGCGACAAGAGCAAACGCGAAAGTGATCATC
Organism: Clostridiales bacterium; assembly: GCA_009785435.1. GTDB lineage: Bacteria > Bacillota > Clostridia > Peptostreptococcales > Anaerovoracaceae > WQWG01. The sequence goes on along the minus strand of WQWG01000094.1, from coordinate 2,720 downwards.
TTCAGCATGGAGATGTCCAAAGAACAACTGGGTCAGAGGCTTCTGGCCGTAGAGTCAAGGATCGAACTTCAAAGACTAAAAACAGGAAAACTCGACCAGCAACACTGGATACAAATACAAGAAGCCATGGATCAGCTTTCGCCCGCTGACATCTTCATCGACGACACGCCGGGCATCAGCATCCTGGAGATCAAAAACAAATGCCGAAGACTTAAGGCCGAAAAAGGCCTCGACCTGATTCTCGTCGATTATCTCCAGCTCATGAATTACGACGGCAAGTCAGAGAGCAGACAACAGGAGATCACCGCGCTTTCTCGTGCGTTTAAACAGCTTGCCAGAGAGATGGATTGCCCTGTGATCGTGCTTTCGCAGCTTTCCCGTGCGCCCGAACAGAGAACGGAAAAAAGGCCGATTTTGTCCGATTTGAGGGAGTCCGGAGCGATCGAGCAGGACGCGGATATTGTACTCTTCCTTTATAGAGACGAGTATTACAACCCGGATACAGAAGACAAAAACATCTGTGAAGTCCTCGTATCAAAACACCGAAGCGGCCCGACGGGAACGGTGAAACTGGCATGGCTCGACAAATATACGAAATTCGGTGACATCAGTAAAATTGGGAGATAGGCACGATGACCTTTACTGTACAAAAAACAAAAGAACTTTACTTGCTGGACACAGCAGTAGAAAATATATTTATACACGAATTTATGACAGCCGCGCCGGGCGATTATGTCAAAGTTTACTTGCTCAGCTTGATGTATGCAAGCTCCGGAATGGAAACAGACAATGCAGGGATCGCAAAGCAGCTCTCGATTGAGACAGAAGACGTTTTAAAGGCTTGGAACTACTGGGAGGGCCTCGGTGCCGTCAAAAAACGATACAAAGACACGCGGGACAAATTCCATTATGACATCGAATTTCTTTGTATAAAAGAGCAGCTATATGGCAAGAAAACAAAAAAGAGCAATCGGCAAGAAAGTGAATTGCCAAAGCTGATCAGCGATACCGATCTTCAAAATTTATACCGCTCCGTAGAACGCATCATTGGCAGGCTGCTTGGCGGAAAAGAACCGACGGAGATCGTATCTTGGATGAGCGATTACGGCGCAACCGCTGAAACCATCATTTACGCTTATTCCTACTGTGTAAAAAACAAGAAAAAAGACCATCACAGGTATGTGAGCAATATTTTAAAAGAGTGGACATCCAAACAACTTTTTGAAATCCCTCAGATCGAAAGCCATTTGCAAGAAATCGACGAAAGGCACTTTTTATACAAGAGAGTCCTCAAAGCGATGGGATTTGCAAGAAACGCCACGGAAGAAGAGCGGCGCATCATGGACACTTGGTTCGACGACATGCAATTCTCCATCGAAAAGGTGCTTGAGGCTTGCAGCAAAACGAGCGGCATTTCAAATCCGAACTTCAATTATGTGAACCAAATTCTCGTGAACTGGTTTACCGGGAAATCCGGCGAGCAGGGCCCCGGCAAAAAAAGCGGCAAAAAAGCAATTTCGATCGCCGATGTACATAAATATTATGATAAAATAAGAAAAGAAGCAGAAGACGATGCCAATGAAAGACGGGAGCAAATTTACCGAAACATCCCGAAGATCAAAGAAATCGACGAAGAACTGAGGCTGTGCGGTATGGAAATGTCACGCATCATGATATCCCAAAGCGTGAACAAAAAACAACTGGCCGCCAAATATCAAAACAAAGTCGATGAACTTTCAACGCAAAAAATGGATATACTAAAACAAAACGGCTATGACGCAAGCTACATCGAAACGAAGTACAAATGTGAAATTTGTAATGATACAGGCATTAACGATCAGAATGAACGTTGCAGCTGTTTTAAGGAGACACAAAACGAGGCAGAAATATGGCTAAATTCCTCAACATCTTGACCCGATTTGAAAAGGCAAAAAAAGAAGAACTTAAAAAAAATAAACAAAAGAATATAGAAGCCGCAGCACAACAGCAAGACCTTTTAGAGCCGGAACCCACATCACGCGAAAAAGCAAAGATCGAGCTTGACAAACAGATTGCGGAAAAACTCTCCCGTATGTCGAACACAGACATGGAAGAGCTTTTCAACTTGCATCAGACGCAGCTTCAAGGAAAGAAAAAAGGATTTGAACCTGAGATCGTCGAGCCTATGACGCCGCTTTCATTTATCGATGCAGCGCAAGAACCTGACGTAGAGCGATTTGATAATGATGTCGAAGCTTTGCTTGAAACGATGCCTACGGATGAAATCGAGGTTTTGCTTGAATCGGAACCTGCCATCAGCGACGAAGAACTTGAATCCAAAGTCGACGCGTTCTACAAAGGATTTGGCGAAATCGAAACCGAAGAAGAGGACGCAGGTTCAAAGGCTCAACGCTTCAAAGAAAATTTTGGCATGCATTTCGATCGGTTTGCATCAGGAGCGATGCTCGAGTCCGGAAGCCGAAAAACAAAAAAGGCTTTTCGCAAAGTGACCGCATGGCTTTCCATCGTCGCTACGATCGGATATATACAAGCCGCAAAAGTGCCTTTGGCTTTCAAAAAATTAGCACGCAAATTCCCTGCTCGTCCCGCAGTTACGCCGAAGCGGTTTCCGTCCGAGGCAAGACAGAAAGCAATCAAACACCTATTTTTGAATTGCAAAAAACGTGTGAAAAGAAAAGAAAGAACCGTTTCGTCACACATGGCGAACTTTATCAACAAAG
>WQWG01000093.1 GCA_009785435.1 Clostridiales bacterium | reverse complement strand
GTGAAGTCGGTTTTGGTCGATTGGTCGATCGTGCTTTCCGAAGCAGACAGAGTGGGCGAGAACGTCCCCGATCACACAATAAAGTCAGCGGAAGAATTGCATCACATATTGGATGGAAGATATGCTTAACATTCATTTTGGCAGAGAAAATCTAAATAAAGAACGATATATGTTCGACAATATAAGGCTTCAAGAAGGCAAAGTGTTGCTGCTCGTCCCCGATCAGTTTACGCTTATGGCAGAGAAAGAAGCCTTTTTTTATCTTGAAACAAAAGGCATGATGGATTTTGAAGTTCTGAGCTTCTCAAGATTAGGGACAAGGATTCTGACCGAAACAGGCGGCAGCAAAAAAGCCCACATAGACGCAAGCGGCAGGTATATGCTCATCACAAAACTTGTGGCAGAAAGCAAGGACAACTTTAAATTATTTAAAAACAGCAGTGAACTCGCTTCGTTTGCGCAACTCGCCAATGATTTGATCTATGAAATGAAACAGTACAATACGACCCCTGCTGACATTTTGACGTTGACTCAATCCATAGAGGATGATTTGATTCTGAAACAAAAACTGGAGGACATACACCGTCTGTACAGCAAATACGAAACGTACACGAAAGAAAAATATCTGGACGGTGAAGATTATATCGAGCTGTTCACGTCCAAGATCAGCGAATCGAAGCTTGTAACGGAAAGCGCCCTATGGATATACGGGTTTGACTACTTCACACCAAAAAACATGGACATGCTCAAAGAACTCATGAAACATTCGCGTGAAATGAACATGGTCATGACCTATTCAGACGCAGGCAAAGACAGATATCTATTTGAGCTTACAGGTGGTGTCATCGAAAAGATGAAACAACTTGCGAAACAAAACGGCATCGAGCATCAGGAGATATCCGTGCCGGACACTTATATAGAAGAAAAGCGGGAAGCGCTCATTGCTGTTGAAAAAGAACTGTTTGCGATTCCGGGCGAGATCTGCGCAAATGCAGAGGGAATTACGCTTGTCAAATCGGCGAATTTATACAATGAGATGGAAACTGCGGCGGCATATGTACTCAAACTCGTACGAGAGCATGGTTTGCGATACAAAGACATCGCAATGATATGCAACGACCTGGACGAACGGGCATCCATCGCCAAGCGTATCTTTTCGCAATACGGAATCGAGCTTTTCATCGACCAAAAAAGAAGCTTCATGCATAACGCGGCCGTAAAATTCATCGTCTCTGTACTGAACATCGTGATTCATCAATACCGCAACGCCGATGTTTTCAGCATGCTGAAAACCGGTATGTCAGACATCGATGCATCCGAGTACGAAGAACTGGAAAACTACGCGGTCAAGTATAAGATCAAAGGGTACAGATGGCAGAAACCGTTCCTAAAAGGCGTAGCAGAGTATGGAGAAGCCTTGGCGGGAATTGAAGAAAGCCGAAGAGAATTAACGGACTTTGTTTCAAAGCTTGAAGAGCCGTTTTCAAAAGCAAAAACAGTACGGCAGAAAATAGAAGCACTATATGGATACTTACATGAAACCGTGAACCTCCCTAAAAAACTGGCACAGATGGAGCAACTCGAAATACAAAAGGGCTTACATGAATTTGCAGAGGAAACGGCGCAAACATGGAAAAGAGTGATTCATATTTTCGACCAGTTGGTTGAAATCATGGGCGACGAAGAAATCAATGCAAAGGACTTCGCAGCAGTCTTGCAAGTCGGTTTTGAGTCTGTCGAACTGGGTCTGCTTCCGCCTACTTCCGATGGGTTGATTCTTGGAACAATGCAGCGGATGAGAACCGGAAGAATCAAAGCGCTGTTGATCATCGGTGCAAATGAAGGGATATTGCCGATGGCCATGGCGAAAGAGGGCCTTTTGAATGACGATGAAAAAAATTGGCTTGTGGATCAAAACATAGAAATATGCCGAAGAGAAGAGCTGCGTTTGCGTGAAGAGAAAATTGCCATTTACAAAAACATGTCAAGACCCGAACAGTTTCTTTGGGTGAGCCATTCGATTGCCGATAGCGACGGAGGCAAATTAAGCCCCTCTTTCCTATTTGAAAAGCTCAAAGAAATATTTCCCTCACTGGACGTGCAAAAAGACATCATCAATCAAACAGGCATTGAACAGTTCATTCAATCGAAAGAAAGTACGCTTTTGCATATGGCAAACGCCATGCGTGAATCGATCACACATGAAAAAAAGCTCGAACAAGAATGGACATCCGTTGCAGACTGGTACAAAACAAACAACAATCCGCACTATACACTCATGGTTGACGGGCTGTTTTTTAAAAACAGCGCACATCGCCTTGGCGGCGAACGGACAAAAGAGCTGTATCAAAAAGACCGTGAAGATCTGACGCTTAGCCCATCCAGGCTTGAAAAATATGGCAAGTGTCCCTTTTCATTTTTTATGGGCTATGGACTGAATCCGGAAGAGATGCGCGTCTTTGAAATTGCGGGCAGAGAAATCGGAGACATTTATCACAATATGATCATGCGCTTATCAAAGCATTTGACGGAACGTTCAAGATGGATGGACATCACAAAAGAAGAATGCGATGCGCTCATCGATGCATTCATCGATGAAGAAGTGGATACGTATCGAGAGGGCATGCTTTCCCAAGGCGCGGAGGAAGTGTACAGAACCGGCAGGATTAAGGATGTATGCAGAGAAAACGCGTGGATCCTGATACAACACGTACGAAGCGGCAACATTGCAAGCATGCGTTTCGAGCAGTGGTTTGGACGGCAAGCAGACAAAGGTGCCGACAACATTCCCCCGATTGAAATTGAAATCAGCGCAGGCCGAAAAGTGTTGATTGAAGGCAAAATCGACAGGGTAGATATACTGGCGGACGGCAGCGTCAAAGTCATTGATTATAAATCGGGCAAAGAAAAGTTCAATGCAGACGAAGCAAAAGCGGGCTTTCGGCTCCAGTTGATGCTTTATCTAAAGGCGGCTCAAAAACAAGAAGCGGAGCCGGCCGGCGTTTTTTACTTTACAATCGACGAAAAAGTCGAAAACGGACGTATGGACGGAGTCGTTGTAAACAAAGCTTCGGTCATCGACAACATTGCCGGAGACTTCCAGAAGCGCTCCAACATCATACCGGTTCAAAAATTAAACGACGGCACCATCAAAGGCAACAGCGCCGGAAACCTGCTAACCGAATCAGAGTTTCAGGAACTGCAAGACGCCGTCGACAAAAAAGTCAGGGCGCTCTGCAATGAGCTGATCGATGGCTGCATCGATATCCGCCCCAAGAAATCGGGGGATATAACGGCTTGTACCTATTGCGGGTATAAAAGTATTTGTGCCTTTGATACGGCGTTTGATGGCTACCAATATGAAAATGTGTAAGATTTTATATTGCAATGCTATGAAGAAATGTGATAAAACAAACTCACGAGTTGCAAACTTTAGAGTTGGCAGTTTGAGTCCGGAGGGAATGATATGCCATGCGAGAAAATCGAATTATTAAAAGACTTAATCAACAATAGCGATAATATCGTATTTTTGGAGGAGCAGGTGTTTCTACAGAGAGTGGTATCCCTGACTTTCGCAGCAAAGACGGACTTCATAACCAAAAATTTGAGTTTCCGGTTGAGCACATTTTAAGCCACGGCTTTTTTATGAAAAACCCGGACAAATATTTTGACTTTCACCGTTATCGTATGACGTATCTAACTGCCGCCGCGCCAAATCGAGCACATTTGAAACTTACTGAGATGGAGCAGGCAGGAAAGCTAAAAGCAATTATAACGCAAAACATAGACAATCTACATCAAAAATCCGGAAGCGAACATGTCCTTGAGCTTCAC
>WQWG01000092.1 GCA_009785435.1 Clostridiales bacterium | reverse complement strand
ATCTTTGCTCTCTTCCATCTGTTTCTTTGCGGTTTCTTTTTCTTCTTCGCTCTCTTCGATTCCAAGATCGTCGCCCGATACGGACATGAACATCTTGCCCTCATAATCCATCAGTACTTTTAATACAAATTCATCTACATCGTCTGTGCAGTACAGGATTTCAAAGCCTTTGTCTTTCAGGATTTCTGTCTGCGGCATTTTATCCAGTTTTTCGATGCTCTCGCCGCACGTGTAGTATATGTACTGCTGTTCCTGTCCCATTCTCGCTACGTACTCGGAAAGGGTCACAAGTTTCTTTTCCAGAGACGAGTAGAACATCACGAGGTCTTTCAAGTTGTCTTTGTAAAGCCCGAATTTGTCATAGATTCCGAATTTGATTTGCACCCCGAAATTTTTGAAAAATGCTTCGTATTTCTCTCGTTCATTTTTTTGCATATCGGAAAGCTCTGACTTGATTTTCTTTTCAAGCCTGCTTGCAATGGCTCGAAGCTGCCGATCGTGCTGCAACATTTCTCTGGAAATGTTCAGCGACAAATCTTGCGAGTCGACAAGCCCTCTGACGAAGCTGAAATAGTCAGGAAGCAGATCCGGACATTTGTCCATGATCAAAACGCCGCTTGAATACAGCTGAAGCCCTTTTTCATACTCTTTCGTGTAATAGTTGTACGGTACCTTTTCAGGGATATAAAGGAGTGCGCTGTAGGTCACGACACCCTCGACGTTCGTATGGATCACCTTTAAAGGGTCTGCCGAGTCAAAGAACTTATCCTTATAAAATTGGTTGTAGTCTTCGTCTTTGAGCTCCGATTTGTTTTTCTTCCAAATCGGAATCATGCTGTTCAGTGGTGTCTCTTCTTCACCGAATAAGATCGGATAGCGTATGTAATCCGAGTATCTCTTAATGATTCCCTTGATCGTATGCTCCATAAGATATTCGCCGAACTTTTCATCGTCTGTATCTTCTTTGATGATCAGCGTTATTTCTGTGCCTACATCCTCTTTCTCGCATTCGGCGATCGTATAGCCGTCCGTTCCCGACGACTGCCAGTTGTAAGCCTTTTCTTCACCGTACGCTTTGCTGATGACAGAAACCTTGCTGCTGACCATAAATGACGAATAAAAGCCAACGCCGAACTGCCCGATGATATCAATTTCGTCGTTTGCTTCCATGTTGTCTTTAAAATGCAACGAGCCACTCTTGGCGATCGTTCCGAGGTTTGATTCCATCTCTTCTTTCGTCATGCCGATGCCGTTATCTGAAATCGTTAGAGCCCGCTTGTCTTTATCGATTGAAATATGAATTTTAAAACTATCCCTTAAAATGCCTGTATTTTCATCGCTCAGACAGCGGTAGTACATCTTGTCTATCGCATCGCTCGCGTTTGAAATCAGTTCTCTTAAAAAAATTTCTTTATGCGTATAGATTGAATTGATCATCAGGTCAAGCAATCGTTTGGATTCTGCTTTAAACTGCTTTTTTGCCATTGTCATCCCCTCTTTCCTATTCCGTGTATGTTTTGGCACTCGACATCTCAGAGTGCTAATATTACAATACTTGAATTCGACTCAAAAATCAAGTCCTTTTGGCAGAAAATCTGGACTGTAATCTATTGATATGCTACAATTGTTTTTGTGCGCTTGATCTTTTGATTGGGTGTACCGGATATATTTTTTTATAGTAGAGGTATATACAATTGAAAAAAACAATATTTGCTGTATTCGTTATCGTTCTTGGTGTATTCGCTTTTACCGCATGCGGACTCGCTGAGCGCATTGGAAATGAGTTCGTTGAGATTCTTAGAGAAGAATTAGACATTGTGGTTGAGCCACATATGGTTACACACACAGATGGCCGGATTTCGGTCACGTTGCCGTCTGATTTTAGAGAAGTTTTTGAACCTGAGCGCAGATTTATCCGGGATGGCGTGATCGTTCTGCTGAACCGCATCGAAAATGATGCAGGTGTCATCGAGGGAATGCCCATTCCATTGATGCTATGGGGCATCGTGGATACGTATACTGCACAAGGTTTTGAATTGACAAGCGGCGGCCTTGGTGAGATGATACCGTCTCACAACGTTTACATGAACGGTGTCATGTGGAGAAATATTCATATGGTCAGTCAGGATATGGGTCGAGCAATCGACATTTATATGATGTCAAGCGGAACAGAATATTATTCGATTACTTTTGCCACTGACATAAACCCGTCTGATGCAGATCTCGCATTGGTTCAACAAATTTTCAGCACAGTCACTTTTGATGACTCACACCATAAAGCCGAACTGGAAGGCTTATGGAGAGGGGTGAATGATGGCTATGGCTATATGGTTTTTGACGGCGACAGATTTTACTGGTTTTTAGCGTATCAAGACATGGATAATGTTCTGATCGGCAATTATCATGTGATGAAAGGCTTTCCTGTAACCGATACGGCTGATTCACTTTTTAGAGACTTTATTCATCGCCCAATCGGCACCGAGATCATCCTTGAATCCTTTGATCCGGATCGAACATTCCATGCGAATGGCTACATGATGATTGTTTATTACACAGATGTGTTTTTCAACGGCGAGAATATGACGGAATTGTTTTTCGATGCGCAGAGCTTTACATTTGTGCCGCATGATGACAATGACCGAAGATTTACAGTACATGTCCAAGATGGAAATCAACAGATGGTGTTTGAGAGAGCGGACTAAATCGTATAAACAAATCCACATTGTTCTTACAAAATATCAAAACCCTGCAATTGTACTTGCAGGGTTTGTTTGATTGTCGAAATTTGGTCTGAGCCGTTTGATTAACGTTTCGAGAACTGGCTCGCTCTTCGTGCTTTCTTAAGTCCGTATTTCTTTCTTTCTTTCATCCTTGAGTCTCTCGTTAAAAAGCCGATTGCTTTTAACGCCGGTCTGTAGCTTTCTTTGTCCGCTACACATAAAGCTCTTGAGATGCCGTGTCTTAAAGCGCCCGCCTGACCTGTAAATCCACCGCCATGTACGGTAGCCAAAACATCGAATTTGCCTTCGCATCCGGCAACTTCGAATGGTCGTCTTACTTCACGCTTTACGATTTCCATTCCGAAATACTCATCCAAAGGTTTTTTGTTGATCGTTATTTCGCCTTTTCCGGGGACTAATCTAACCCTGGCAATCGACGATTTTCTTCTGCCTGTTCCGCGATATTGCATTTTTGCAGCCATTGTTTACTCCTCCCCCTCTTAAAAGTTCCAAACTTCCGGTTTTTGCGCCGTATGACCGTGATCTGTACCTGCGTAAACCTTTAGTTTTTTATACATTTGCCTACCCAATTTACCATCGGGCATCATGCCTTTGATCGCATGTCTGATGATTTCTTCCGGATTTTTGGCTTGCAGTTTCTCAAAAGTGATTTCTCTGATTCCGCCCGGATATCCGGTATGTCTTCTGTAGATTTTATCTTTTCTCTTTTTGCCTGTTACTTCTACTTTTTCCGCGTTGATTACGATGACGTAATCGCCTGTGTCAACATGCGGCGTAAAAATCGGTTTTCTCTTGCCTCTCAAAATGGATGCGACTTCTGTCGCAAGTCTTCCAAGGGTCTTGCCGTCAGCGTCAATGATGTACCATTTCTTTTCTACTTCATGAGGCTTAGCGATAAATGATTTCATGGTTTCCTCCCTGCCTACTCAGATTACCACGCGCTGCTACTGCATGCGCTGTTAATCGGTTTCAGCCCAACTGATATAACGTTTTGGCCACGGCCGGCAAACCCAGCCTGTACCGCCCTGTTTCAAACAGTGCAGGATTATTTTATCTGTTTTTGATTGCAAAGTCAAATGTTTTTTGTTGTATT
>WQWG01000091.1 GCA_009785435.1 Clostridiales bacterium | reverse complement strand
CATGACAAGACAAAATGTGAATAATTCTATGTGACTAACCATATGTACCCTCCTTTTCCAGAGGGTAAGAAATACCCCCTTAGTTGAGGGCTGAGCCGCCTACCGGCATGGTAGCGCCATATCCACATTGTAATTGGTTTTCGTTTGCATGTCAACCAATATTTTACAACTTTTGATGGGAAAATGAGAAGAGGAGAATATTTTAAAGCATGGTTGAATACACACTCACGCGCGCAAATCGAAAATCCATCGCAATCACGGTCAAAGGCAGCCTGGTCAAAGTCCGTGCGCCGTTTTTTTCCTCTCTTGAAGCAATCAACGATTTTGTTTCCTCAAAAGAAGAGTGGATCACAGAGAAACTTGCCGATGGGAAAGAAAAAGCTGCTAAACGAAAAGACTTCTCTCTCAACTATGGCAGTCAAATCACATATCGCGGAAATTTGTATACCATTCAGGAAAGACACGGCACTCGGGGTTATTTGGATGACACATCATTCTACATCCCACCGAATCTGACACCTGAACAAATAAAGCGTTGCTGTATCGATTTCTATAAAAAGGATGCGGAAATGTATTTTGAAGAGAGGGCGTGCGTATACATCGAGCGGATGGTCGTATTGCCTAAAGCGCTCAAAATCAACAACGCGAAAAAAAGGTGGGGCAGCTGCTCGGCGAAGAAAGTCATAAACTTCTCATGGCGACTCTTAATGGCGGACGATGACGTGATTGATTATATCATTGTCCATGAGCTGGCGCACCTGATCGAATTTAACCACTCCGCGCGGTTTTGGGCCATTGTGGAGCGGTATATCCCGGATTATAAATATCTCCAAAAAAGGCTGCGGGTGTTGGAGCGTAAGCTTCGTTGTGAAGATTGGGATTAAGATGGTTCCCTGTGATAACGTCAAAGGCTACAAAAAACATCCGACGGAAAATCCGTCGGATGTTATACGCTTATTTGTGGGTACTCCTTTGACTATCCAATCAAGACTGCCCGGTCTCCCTACATGAATAACTATATCATAATCTAAGTGTTGAGCGCAACAACTTTTTTGCGCTTATCTATCATAATGACTTTCTTGATGTAAGGACGTTTTCCCATTTCAAAAAGCACAGCATTTTCAATGTTTTCGTATTTGAGCTTTGTTCGGCGTGTATCAATGATAATATTCCTGGCTTGTTTTGAAGCCCTTTGAAATTGGTTTTTAATTGTAGCTTTCGACGTCCCTTTCGGACACTTCATTTCCCATTTCAAAAAGCACAGATTTTTCAATGTTTTCATATTTGAGTTTTGTTCGGCGCGTATCAATGATAATATTTCTGGCTTGTTTTGAAGCTCTTTGAAATTGGTTTTTAATTGTAGCTTTCGACGTCCCTTTCGGACACTTTATTTCCCATTTCACACCAAGCATTAAGATATCTGCTGATTTACGCTTATAGTCATCTATTGGTATAAGAAATTCTACCGCGCTTTGGTAATGATACGCCAAAATATACGCAGCGTCTACTTCGTGTGGTTCAGGCGGATTCGGATGACCTACAGGGATAATGACCTGACCGAGATTTAATTGCTTGGTTTTTTTCTTTCTCATGAAACCTATTATACCAGAGCAGCTCCACTCGCGATAGTGTTTTTTGTAATTTTATATAAATTTTTACAATTTCCAAGTTTGTCACGCTCCTATCCACCGAATAGCATTAAATAGACATAAGCCAAATACTCCCTTGCCAAATACGCAGGAAATGCGAACAGCGGCGTCCTTGCAGGGATGAAATACGTGTCAAGTCCCGCCATCTCAGCAAATCGGCCGGCTCTGCGACAATGAAAATCATTTGTGATATACGCCGTTGTGTATGGCCTGTCTCCAAAGAACTCATCCAACACAATCTTTGAAAATGCAAAATTTTCTCTGGTTGATGTCGATCGGTCTTCAAGCAATATGTTGTCCTCATTGACGCCGCGCGCAACCAAATATTTTCGCATCGCGAACGCTTCCGAAACGATCTGATCTTCCCCTTGCCCGCCTGCAACGACAATCATAACATGCGGGTTTTCATGATAAAATTCCACCGCTTTGTCCAATCGCTTCGCCAAAACCGTGCTGACTTGTGTGCCGTTAAGCCCTGCACCGAGAACGATGACGGCATCCGTGTTATTTGCTGAAAGGTTGCTCGAAATCGCAGCAATCGACAGACAAAAAGCAAGCAACGTAATCAACATGAAGCAAAATCCGGCTGTCAAAACGAGTCTTATGTATTTCAAAATGCCCTTATTGCATTTTGAGATGATTTTTTCTCTGAGAAGCGAATACAACAATAGAACCGCACCGATCAGCGCGAGGAAATACCCGCCTTGGTTCTTTGGAAACATTGGAATATAAAGGATTGAATAGAGCAACAATGCCGCTCCTGACAAAGTCAAAATCTTATTGAATATCACAAGTCCTCCTATGAAACGTCATGCCGATCAAAGAAAAACATGACCCCATCTATCTGTATTTCTACTCATTTAGACGTTTTTCTACAACAATTTGTTTCATAAGAGCATATTTTTCCACTTACAGCCGCGCGCCCTCCGCCTTATAGGTCTTTTCCGCAGCAAACAGGCAAATCGCAACAACAACAGCAAATACCAAAAATATGATCCACGCGACATCGTAGCTGCCTGTGAAGTCAAATATTGCGCCCTTGGACGGTACGGCAACTGCCGACCCAAACGTGATGAACAATGATACGATGCTGAAAATCACCGGATAGTCCTTTTCTCCGAAGTATTTGTTGATGAGAATCGGAACGGGTACCGACAAAGCGCAGCCCGCCATGCCAACGGACACGGCGTAAACCCAAGGAATACCGGGCACATGGGCGAATAACGCAGCAATCGGAAATGTGATGCAGCAAACCGAAACAAAATTGTTTCCCACCATCGTACCAAAACGGTCGTAAATTATGCCAAGAACGATTTTTCCTCCGGCAAGAACCACATTGACAAGCGCAATGACCGCGGACACTTTCGCGGGCGAATACCCGATGTCGCTTAAAAACGGGACGGAATGCGTCGTTGTCGACGAGGCGTAACAAGCGATAAAGATAAGCGCAATCGACAATAGCCAGAACCTGCTTGTCCGAATCGCTTCTCTGAAAGACAAATTATAGACATGGGATTTGGTTTCTTGTTTCACGCCGGGCGACGTATAAGGCGTAAGCCCCATTTGCGCCGGCTTGTCTTTGATCAAAAAGAAGATTACAGGAAGCAGTACGATAGCTCCAAAGGCCCCCATGAACCGATATGCAACGCGCCAGCCAGCCTGCTCAATGATGCGACTAATAACCGGCGTCATAATTGCCGCGCCAACTCCGGTTCCTGCAAAAGCAAAGCCATTTGCAACGCCTTTTTTATCTGTAAACCAATCACTGATCAATATGCCGATCGTCATAAAACTGACGGAGGCAAAGAAGATTCCATTCACAAGCGCCAATAGATAGAAGTGCATCATGTTGGTTGCAAACGAATAGCCAAATGTGACCATGCCCAACATGGCCATACCAACGAAAAGGATTTTTTTGACGCCGAAACGCTGGATTGCTTTTCCGTAAAAAGGCAACGCACAAGCGCTGGCAATCATAATGACTGTCCTGTGAAAGGTAAATTCAGCGCGCGAAAGACCCAGCGACTCGCACACCGGCACCACAAATAAGCCATTTGTGCTGAAAAACATCCCGAACCCAAATGCAAGAATGACCACACTGGCGGCGACTATTTTCCATCCATAAAAAATCTGCTCTCTGTTATGTAACTGTGCCTCCATACGATCAACCTGTTCCCTGCACTTTCTTTCCTACTT
>WQWG01000090.1 GCA_009785435.1 Clostridiales bacterium | reverse complement strand
GTTTCCCTGCGTTGATATAGAAAGGTGAATGTTATGAAAAAATGGATGAAACTTGTAAGCGCAGCCTTGGTGCTGCTGATCATGATGCTGTTTGCCACCGCTTGCACCGGGAGAGATGATGGTGCAATTCGCGTTGGCAGCAAGGACTTTACAGAGAGTCTCATTATTGCCGAGATTTATTCCCTTGCGCTTGAGGATGCCGGATTTACGGTAGACCGCACCGGTCATAACCTCGCCAGCGGAATTGTACATACTGCTATCACAAACGGTGAAATCGACCTCTATCCCGAATATACCGGGACAGGCCTATTGACGGTACTGGGTTTGCCGCTCATGACGGATCCGCGTGAAGTTTACGAACTTGTCAAAAGGGAATATGATGAGCGTTACGAGATTACGTGGCTCGATTTTACCGAGGCTCACAATGGTCAAGGAGTTGTCATTCGTACGGAGTTGGCGCAGGAATTGGGCATTGTCACCTTGTCAGACTTACAGCCGCATGCGCATCAATTGCGATTGGCTTCCACTGCGGAATTTCTTGATCGGGAAGATGGATTGTCCGCTCTGGTTGCGGCTTTCGGCCCATTCGATTTTTACAGTGTCTATATTATGGGCGGTGGTGCCAGATACGAAGCCCTGCGTACAAATGCAGCAGACGTGAGTGTCGCATTTACCACGGACGGCCATCTCTATAATACGCATTACTATACATTGCTCGTAGAAGATACCGTTATCTGGCCTCCGTATAACTTAGTGCCAATTGTGCGAAACGCGGTTTTGGAAGAGCATCCCGGCGTTGCAGATGCGTTAAATCGCTTAGCGCCTCACTTCAATACGTCTGTGCTTCTTCATTTGAATTCTCAGGTGATCGTTTATGGCAGAGACATACAAGAAGTCGCGCGGGAATTTTTCGAGGCGTTGCCATGATGCCAAGCACCACGGTTGCCATTGAATATCAGCATGTATGTAAGCGGTTTAACGGCGCGAATTACAATGCCGTAAACGATGTTGATTTACGCATTTATGAGGGTGAATTTATTACGATCCTCGGTTCATCGGGGTCGGGAAAGACAACGTTGTTGAAGATGACCAATCGTCTGCTCGACCCGGATTCGGGGGATATCATTTTGTTTGGGGAGAACATACGCGATGTGGATCCGGTGCTTGTGCGGCGGCGCATCGGCTATGCGATCCAACAGGTGGGTCTCTTTCCGCACATGACGATCGCAGAAAACATTGCAACCGTGCCAAAGCTTTTGAAATGGGACAAAATGCGTATTGATGACCGTGTGCGAGAATTGACTGTGCTTGTCGGACTTGAACCGGATGAATTTTTGACCCGGTATCCTGCGCAGTTATCCGGTGGGCAGCAACAGAGGGTAGGGCTTGCCAGAGCGCTTGCGATTGACCCCAAAATCATGTTGCTGGACGAGCCTTTCGGGGCGATCGATGCGATCAATCGACTCAACTTGCAAGACGAGCTGAAACGCATTCACGGCGGCTTGAAAAAAACATTTTTGTTCGTCACCCACGACATCAATGAAGCGCTGAAATTGGGTACAAGGGTGATCGTCATGAATGAGGGTCGCGTTTGCCAGTTTGACACCCCTGAAAACATTGTAAAAAACCCGACAGACGGGTTTGTGGAATCGTTGATCCGTTCATGCCGCGAGCAAGAAAGATTTTGGTAATTGAGTGAGGAGAAGTGCTGATTGGAACTGATACAATTTGCCCAGCGAAACCACGGCCTGTTGCTTCGCGCATTAAGTGAACACATACAGATGGTTTTGATCGCCTTGATCTTGTCCGTTCTTCTGGCAGGCGTGCTGACGATCGTGGCCATGTTTTACAAGCGGGTCGGCACATTTTTGACGTACATATTTTCTATTGTGTATTCCATTCCAAGCATCGCATTGTTTGCACTGATGATCCCGTTGCCGGGTATGGGATTGGGACGAAACACAGCGATCGCGGTGCTGGTTCTTTATAATCAATTTATGCTGTTGCGCAACTTCATTACCGGGCTGAACGGGGTAGATCCTGCGATCGTTGAGGCAGCCACAGGCATGGGGATGACCAAGGCGCAACTCATTTACAAAGTGCGCGTGCCGCTTTCGTTAAAACCGATTTTTGTCGGCATACGCTTGGCGCTTGTTTCAACGATTGCCATTGCGATCATTGCCGCTTTCATCGGAGCGGGTGGTATTGGGCTACTTGTAACCATCGGTTTGGAAACGGGCAATGACAATAGGATTTTATGGGGCGTGATACTGGCAGCCGGATTGGGCATTATAACGAATGCGGCGCTTGTATGGGTTGAGAGAAAAATAAAATAATGAATGTAAGGGAGTGATGGAGACGATGCAAACCAGTCGATTATTTGAAATCATATATCTCTTGCTGAACAAAGACCGTGTAACTGCAAAGGAACTT
Source organism: Clostridiales bacterium (assembly GCA_009785435.1). Lineage (GTDB taxonomy): Bacteria > Bacillota > Clostridia > Peptostreptococcales > Anaerovoracaceae > WQWG01. The sequence continues at coordinate 1,440 of WQWG01000090.1, read as the reverse complement.
GCGGAGCGTTTTGGCGTTTCTTCCCGGACGATTTACCGCGACATTGATACGATCAGTTTGGCGGGTATACCGATCTATACAGAGAAAGGCAAGGGCGGTGGCATCAGTCTTTTGCCCGATTTTGTTCTGAACAAATCCATTTTGAGCGAACAGGAACAGAATGAAATCCTTTCCGCTTTGCAAGGGCTGACCCAAATTCAATCGGCCGATTCTGATCCTGTGCTTCAAAAGCTATCGACGATTTTCAACAAGACTGCCGCTAAGTGGCTTGAAGTTGATTTTTCGGATTGGAGTTTTGAGCAAGAAGATTATTGGGGCGGTTTTAAAACGGCCATTTTACAAAAGCGGGTTGCGGAATTTGACTACTACAGCAGCTACAGCGAGAAAACGCATCGTCGTGTCGAGCCGATGCAGCTATGGTTTAAGTCAAGGTCTTGGTATTTAAAGGCATATGATTTGGACAAGCAGGATGTGCGCTTGTTCAAGCTGACAAGAATCAGAAACCTTGATGTGACAGACGAAACGTTTGCCGATCGAGATTTGCTCGAGACATTACCAATGAGCGTTGTCGAATCAAAATACAGGCCCGATGTTCACTTGCGGCTGTTGATCAAATCGGAAATGGCGTACCGTGTGCTTGATGAATTTGCGGGATATGTCGAAGAACAGAGGCCGGACGGCAGCTATGTGGTTTCCATATGTTGGCCGGAGGACAATTGGGTTTACGGCATGATTTTGTCGTTTGGCGAACACATCGAAGTGCTTGCGCCACAGCACATCCGAAACATTATTCAGGAAAAGGCGAAAAAAATATACAAACAGTATTTATAATATGACACGACGTTGTCAGATTTGCATTGATACAATGGAATCACAACGAAATCAAAAGAAGAATTGATAGGAGGATTCACTTATGGAAAACATGATTCACTGCCAAAGCTGCGGTATGCCCATGACCGAGGAAAATCTATTCGGAAAAAACGCCGATGGGAGCAAAAACGAGGATTATTGTTGCTATTGCTATCCCAATGGAGCATTTGAAAATCCAAACGAAACGATGGAAGAAATGATCGAAGCTTGCATACCCTATATGGTTGAAGCGGGTGTTTGCCCGGACAACGACAGCGCAAGAACGTTGCTGACGGAATTTTTGCCGACGTTAAAGCGTTGGAAGAAGCAAGGAATGATCATATCGTTCAAGCTAAAAGATGGAGTCTCTGCCGAGGAGTTCTTACTTGCATCCGATGAAATCCAAGACAATTATCTGTCCAAGCGCAAAGGTTTCATCGCCCGTCAACTGATGATCATCGATGGCGTGTGGACGGATTGGGTGATTTGGGAGACAATGGCGGATGCTGAAAATGCGATGCATCAATCGATGGAAAACGAATCTGCTCAAAAGTTCACTTCGTTTGTAGGTGAGGTGTTAGAACATAATTT
>WQWG01000089.1 GCA_009785435.1 Clostridiales bacterium | reverse complement strand
GCGTCCTTTACGTTTTCATACTTTTCGCCCTCTGCCGGATAGATTCCACAGTAAACCATCGGCTGTACTTTCTTGTACCCCGACAGTGTTTCCGCCGTCGGATCCGCGTCCAGCGTGATCGTATCCCCAACTCTCGCGTCAGCGACTTGTTTGATGCTCGCGCATATATATCCGACTTCGCCCGCTTTCAGTTCACTGCATATCGTAGGCGCCGGTGTGTACATGCCGACTTCCGTCACTTCATGCTTCTTGTTCGTATTCATAAGCCTGATCATATCGCCTTTTTTGACCTTGCCGTCAAATACCCTCGTATAGACCACGACACCTTTATAATTATCGTAATGCGAATCAAAGATAAGCGCTTTCAATTTTCCATCCGGATCTCCCTGCGGAGGTGGTATTTTTTTAACGACTTCCTCAAGCACATCCTCTACGCCAATGCCTTCCTTGGCAGAAATCAAAGGTGCCTCCTGTGCGTCTATGCCGATGACTTCTTCCACTTCCAGTTTGATTTCATCAGGTCTGGCGCTCGGCAAATCGATCTTGTTGAGCACCGGAAGAATTTCAAGATTTTCATCCAGCGCAAGATATACATTCGCCAGCGTCTGCGCTTCAACACCCTGCGTCGCGTCAACAATAAGGATTGCTCCCTCGCACGCGGCAAGACTCCTTGACACTTCATACGTAAAGTCCACATGTCCCGGTGTATCGATCAAGTTGAAAACATACATGTTTCCGTCTTTCGCCTTATAGTTTAACCTTGTCGTCTGGAGCTTGATCGTTATGCCCCTCTCCCGTTCAAGATCCATGTTGTCCAAAAACTGTTCGCGCATATCGCGCTCGGAAACAAGCCCCGTCTTCTCTATGATCCTGTCAGCAAGCGTAGACTTGCCATGATCAATATGGGCAATGATGCAAAAATTCCTAATATAATCCTGATATGATTTCATCTTGGCCTCTCTCGTATTTTTATTTGCTCGTTCAATAAATACAATGTTTATGCAGTCAATATTATACCATATTACAAGGGATTTAGGAAACGATATTTCCGAATAACCGATAACAAAAAAGACCGGCGGAGCGTATCGTCCCACCGGCCTTGCGAGCTGGTTTTTTGCTCAAATGAGCCGTTTTCTTGTTAATGGAACTTATACGTACTCCCAATCCGTACGCCATACGCCCCACGTCAGTGACCACAAGCGCCTTTGCAACCTTCCATTGTGAACTCGATAGCGCCACTCGAATTGTTCCGTAAGCGGCATGATTTCTTCTCCGACGCATTCGACGAAGCTTTCTCCCTCCGTTGCCGCATAGACAACCGGCACGCTTTCCATCTCCATAGGGGCTGCCCATAGCAGTGATACCATCAGAACAGCAACGATCAGGCTGCGCACAAAAGTGTTGTTGAATTTCCCTTTAAATAATCCCATATTTCCCCTCCTTAAATTTATTCAAATCGCTTATGCGATTTGCACCAGATTAGTGAAAGTAATTGCAATGGTGTTTGTCATGTTCCCGGTACGCAATACATCCGCATCTTATTTCCAGCAAATACAACGATGTTTGATCGATTGTATTTCGATCCACATCAATAACATGTTCGCCATCTATGTACAACGAATACGTGCCATTCCCGTTATCCACTAAAAATGAATTTTCTTGATTTATTGCAAAAGTTTGCGCAGCATGCGGATCATTCTCCGCAAAATATATCGGCTGAAATACAAACAGATATGACATTGCAAAGGATACGGCGATGATTCCACAAATCAAAACGTTCGGAACAAGACGATGCCGTTTTTCGGGTTTATAATCCAGTATCAAATTGCATCTTTGTCTTATTTCGGTGGCGCGGTTCGCGCCGATCATCCCGGAAAAGCTGGCATGAATCGCGCTTAACTTACGCTCTTTCATTTTTCGACTGATTTTCGAAAGGCTTTCCAAGTATACGCGACGGCTTTCGTCGTCCAATTCGGAAACAACCTCCAAATCGCATCTGACCTCAAGCAAGTGATCCAAGTTGTGTCTCAGAAGATATGCGAAAGGATTCCACCAAAATACAGAAAGTAATATGTTTATAAAAAGCTTGATCCATATGTCTTTGTGTAGAAAATGGCTCCATTCATGCTTTAGAATCAGTTTCAGTTCTTCATCGGAAAGTGGTACATCCGTCATCAAGATTGTCGGCTTGAAATATCCTGCCAATCTGACCGTGGTATTCCATTCAGGCAGTACCATCCTGAATTTTGTATTTTTGCCGCTCTCCCGTATGACTTCCTCCATGATTGAAATCATCCGCGCATCCGTTACTTGCGGCTCATTTTTCAAGCTTTTGAAAAATACAAACTGTCTTACCACGATATACGCAAGCGACAGCACACATCCGATAATCCAAACCGTAACGAAAACATGGTAGACTTGTACAACACCGCCGCTGTCTCCTGCCGAGAGCAATGGCATCTTGAAAAAATCAATCACCTCAGGCAAAATGGTTTCGGAAGTGATGACAATCGTGTATGGCGTTGCGCTGAAACCGAACACACGGATAACTCCTGCCGCTGTCAGAAATAACAAAGGGATATAGCTAAAGCGCAACAGAAAATTGTCCCGTTTTTGTATCAGGGATGCAACGATTATGTACACATTAAACCACACGATCGCAATGGCGGCGGAAAAAACTGTAATGTACGAGATATCCAACTGCTTGATCCTCCGAATCCGGTACCTGTCGATATTTATATTGCATTCTTTATTAAAATTTGATCAATATCTTTTTCCTTTACTACTTATCTTTTTCGTTGCAAAATTCGGATTCTTTCGCTTTCCGGTTCAACGCACGTTCTATTTCATCATAACTCTCATCGTCAACATCCTGAGCAACCAAGTCATATTTAACGACATCTTCTTTCATCTGTTTCGCAAAGTTTACGACAATCGTAGATTCTTTTGACATTTTGTCTTTTTGCTCAAGCTCCACAAAAGAAAAATCCACCGGCGGGAGGTCGCATTGCAACGTTCCCTCTGCAACCCAAGCATCTACCCGATCAATCAAAGCGCTTTCAAATTGGTTAAATTCTTTTTTACCTCTTTGCGCGATGATGTCTTCCATATACAACACTTTTGGATTTTCCCGGTACTCTTGCGCTATTTTAAGCCTTATCGCATCCCGGTCACGGATTGTTTCGGCCGGTTCCGCAGACTCGCTGTTTTCAAACTGTTCCAGATCCATCATCGCCACTGCATCTTCCGGAAATCCGTCGAAATGGCGCATGACCATAACCAGAGACTTGCGCATCGTTTCGTCCAGTTCTTTGGCGGAAAGAGCCATAAGATTTGCAATTTCCGATCTCCCAAGCCCTGCCATATAGCGCATCAATACCGGCAGCTTGTCTTCAAAATGCATTTGTTTCAGTTTGCTGAAAATATCAATATATTCTATGCCAAGCCGCCTTTGGTACGTGGCAATCTCTATTTCGCGTTCAATCCACATGGTTATTTCATGCTCGCTCACGTTACGGTCTTTCACACCATATTGAAGCGCGGTATTGCCTTTTTCGGCGATAAAGGCTTTTATGATCTCCTCCGAGGCGATCTTGTACAGCCACTGGCGTACACCTGATTTGACATCGATCTGCTCGATGTCATGAAATGCCCTCTCCATGGTGCGCTGCATCACCATCTTGTCGGAAATCGCGCCGCTCACAGCCGTCGCGACGTATCTCGAAAGCGATTTTTCATGTATTTGTATGTACTTTTTATAAAATTTTATTTTTTCAACAATACCATCCACGATTGTCCCTTTTCCTTATATAAGGCTTACGCCATTCAAATCGGTAAACGCTTCTTTACGTATATCTTTATCATAGACGAACGCCGAAGTCAATACGCGCTGATGTACAAGTTTTCGTCATTTTTCG
>WQWG01000088.1 GCA_009785435.1 Clostridiales bacterium | reverse complement strand
CTTGCTGAATTAAAGTCTCCTTGTATTTTTCGATTACTTCTTTTCTTATGTCTCGTCTCACAGCCGCCTCGATTAATACTTTTTCAGCCATGACTGTTGTAAGGCGTTCATCCTGAAATACAATACCAACTTGAGCAAGGCCTGAACTTCTCATCTTGTTTTCAAGCATATTTTTAAATTCATAGACTTTCTCTGTTTGTATACTATCGGTACCGTCCAGTTTTTTAGGCAGACCGATAACGACTGTATCGCAATTGTATTGTTTGATCAAGTCTACGACTTTTCCGGAATCTTTTCTGATCCCGACTCGTTCAATCGTAGCGACACCTTGAGCCGTAATCAAGAGTTCGTCACTCACGGCCACACCGATCGTCTTATCCCCTACATCAAGCGCTATTTTCCTCATATCTGCCTCCATTGCTATGTTACTTCCCTATTTGATAAAAAATCTCTGCTTGGAGAGCAGAGATTTTTGTTTTATGATTCAAATTAAATTATTTCCCAAGAAATTTCCTTAACAACTCTTCCACCAAATCATCTCTCTCAATATGCCTTATGATGTTTCTGGCATTGTTGTGGCTGGTTATGTAGGAAGGATCTCCTGACAGTATATAGCCCACCATTTGATCTAGTGGATTATATCCTTTTTCCTCCAAAGCATTGTATACCGTTTGTAGTACTTCATCTGTCGTTTTAAACTCATTTTTCTCTGAACTGCTGAACATGATTGTGCTGCGATCCATCCTCTTCACCTCCTAACCTTGCAAACATTATACACAAATAACCGGGTAAAGTATACGATGTTTGATATATTTAATAATGTTGTAATATTCATTATATCGAACAAAGGTTCTCTTGTAAAGAGTTAATCGAAAATTTGTTTTATTTCCTTTTAAACATCCGCTCAATCTCATACTTCGTCAGTTTAATAAACGTAGGACGTCCATGTGGGCAGTTATACGGGTTTTCACATTTCGAAAGGTCTGACAGCAATTGTTGTATTTCTTGCGGTTTCAGTTCGTCGTTGGCTTTCACTGCGCTCTTGCATGCGTTTACCATGATTTTTTCAATGGCGGCAGCATTTTTAAAGTCTGTGGATTCGTCTATATTCTCCAAGAATTGTTCAATAAACGCTTGTGCGTCTTCAAGGGTCATAAACACCGGTACGGCTTTGACGATAAATGCTTTTGAACCGAACTCCTCTATTTCAAAACCCATCCGGCAAAGTGCGTCAAGCCAATCAAAAGCGTCATTTTTGACGGCGTACGATACATAGATGACAAACGGAACCATCAAAAGTTGCTGTTGTTTTTCGTTATTTTTGTATTGGTGTAAGAGCTGCTCATAAAAGATACGCTCATGCGCGGCATGTTGATCGATGAGGTAGAAAGCGTCTTCATCAAGCGCTGTGATGTATGTAGCAAAGACAGACCCTGTTATTGATAGCGCATTGATATCGAATTTTTTTGGTTCAAAGAATGTAGATTCCTCTTTTATATATGTCGTTTGCGTATTTGCAAAGCTTTCTTCCGCATCAATACGCTGTTCTTCTTCGCGCATTGTAGACAGTAAATTTTTTATGTCTACTTGTTGCTTGTGGGTTTTCATAAAATGATTATTGTCACCCAAATTGCTCTCACGTTCAATATTATTTTCCAACTCAACCTTATTCGCGTTCATATCCTGCATGGACGCTTGTAATTTGAATATATTTTCTCTCTTAATCTCCGGCAATGCCTCTTTTGTCGCAAGGGCCTCACGAATCGCTTGTTCTATGAATGCAGAAACCTGCCCTTCATCATCAAATCGAACCTCTTTTTTGTTTGGATGTATGTTGACATCAAGCTTCTCGGGACGAATTGAAAGAAAAAGAAAACAAGCAGGATATCTGCCGCTTGTCAACTTGTCAAAATAGGCGTCAGAAACGCCTTTCTCCATCGTTTTGCTGGATATGTTCCGCCCGTTTACAAAGAAAATTTGCATCTTTTTATTTGATTTGCTGTAACCTTGTGGAGAAATATAGCCCTCAAGTGAGAGAAAGTCATCCTCTTTTGAGACAGGCAGGAGGTTTTTCCCTACTTCACTGCTGTAAACCGTCAAAATGCTGCCTTTGATATCCCCTTTTCCCTGTGTTGAAAACAAGATATTGCCGTTGTTGATGAGTCGCATCTTAATATGAGAATACGCGATGGCCATCTTGGAAACGAAGTCGATGATCAAACTGCTCTCAGCAGCGTCTGATTTCATGAATTTATGTCTTGCCGGGGTGTTGTAAAACAAATCCGTTACGATGATCGTTGTGCCGTCAGGACATCCAAGCGGTGTGTTGTTGACAACTTCAGAACCTTCAATTTGAACGCGAACGCCCGTTTTTGCAGATGCGGTTTTGGTGATCAACTCACATCTTGATACAGCAGCAATACTGGCAAGCGCCTCGCCGCGAAACCCAAGTGTTTCAATGCTGTCAAGGTCGCTATCTGTATAGATTTTACTCGTGGCATGGCGCTTGAAAGCAAGCAACACTTCGTCCGCTTCTATGCCGCATCCGTTGTCTGTCACCCTGAGGTACGACTTTCCCCCGTTTTTGATCTCTACAATAATGGTGTCCGAACCGGCATCGATTGCATTTTCAACAAGTTCTTTCACGATTGAAAGTGGACGTTCGACTACCTCGCCCGCTGCGATTTTATCCGCAACAATTTTATCAAGTACCCTAATCATTTGCAGTCTCCTCTAATCGCGCTTTGAGTTCTTCCAGTATTTTAAACGCTTCCGATGGTGTAAGCTGCATCAAATCGATGTTCTGTAAGCGCTTAACAATTGGGTTCGGTGCAAATGAAAACAATGAAATTTGCTCTTCTTTTACATTGTTGGGCGCTTCATACTTCGTTAAATCCACGGTTTCGGCCGATTGCTCAAGTTCCGAAAGCTTTGCGGCCGCCCTGTCAAGAACTGCGACCGGTACGCCTGCGAGACTTGCTACGTGTATGCCGTAACTACGGCTGGCGCTGCCCTCAATGATCTTGTGCAGGAATACGACGTTTCCACCCTCTTCCGAGACATCAACATTCAGATTTTTAAAGCCATCCATATGGCCTTCCAGAGACGTGAGTTCATGATAATGGGTGGCGAACAGCGTTCGGATGCGGTTTTTGTTTGAACACAAATATTCCACGACAGCCCACGCAATCGAAAGCCCGTCGTACGTGCTTGTCCCTCTTCCGATTTCATCGAGGATGATCAGGCTCTTATCCGTGGCGGCGTTTAGGATATAGGCGAGTTCGCTCATTTCCACGTAAAATGTACTTTGTCCCTGAGCCAGATTGTCAGAAGCTCCGATTCTCGTAAATATCCTGTCTACGATCCCGATGGACGCGCTTTCACAAGGCACAAAACAGCCTGATTGAGCCATGAGTACAATTAACGCAGTCTGGCGCATGTATGTGGATTTTCCCGCCATGTTCGGTCCTGTAATCAAAAGCATGCTTGTATCATCGCAGTTCATATAGGCGTCATTTGAAACGAATACGCCATTTTTAATCGTTTGTTCGATCACAGGATGTCTTCCTGACCGGATTACAATCTCACTTCCGTCATGCACAAGCGGCTTGGTATATCCAAGTTTGGCACTTGCTTCAGCAAACGAACAGAGAACGTCAAGCGTTGAAACCGCAGCGGAAACCCGCTGGATTTCAGGGATAAAACGCTGGATATGTGTACGGATTTCTGTAAACAGTTCATATTCTTTTTGATTGATTTTCGCCTCTGCGTTCAGAACGAGGCTTTCCATTTCTTTGAGCTGGGGTGTTATGAAGCGCTCACAGTTTGCAAGCGTTTGTTTTCGTATGTAATCATCCGGTATCGAGTCAAAATATGACTTCGTTATTTCCAAGTAATAACCGAATACCTTGTTGAACCCGACCTTGAGATTCTTGATTCCGGT
>WQWG01000087.1 GCA_009785435.1 Clostridiales bacterium | reverse complement strand
TTCAAGTGTTTCGTCTCCGCTTCTGCACCCCACCATAAACACAGCCAAGCACATTAAAATGGCCATTGTTATTGCGATTTGTTTTTTCATACATTTATCTACCTTTACATCATAAAATAATTGTTATGCAATCCCATTTGGAAAATACCATTTCCACGAATGCAAAATACTGCCTGCAAATTGCAAGCAGTATGATTGTACCACGGTTTGTCCATTTTGTGAAGCCCATTCACGAATTCTTCACAAATTCTTCATATATTCTACACATATTTTCGCATATATTTCAATGCGTTTTTTTCGAGCCTCGAAACTTGCGCCTGACTGATGGATATTTCTTCCGCCACTTCCATCTGCGTTTTGCCCTCAAAAAATCGCATCGTCAAGATATGGCGCTCCCGCGAGGAAAGCTTCTTCATCGCTTCGGAAAGCGAAATGTTCTCGATCCATCTGGCATCCGTATTTTTCATATCCTTGACCTGGTCCATCACATAAATCGCATCGCCCTCATCGTGAAAAACAGGTTCAAACAGCGAAATCGGGTCTTGAATGGAGTCAAGCGCAAGAACGACCTCTTCCGTCTGTGCTTCGACCTCTTTTGCAATTTCTGAAATCAAAGGCTCTCGCTGCAGTTGCCTCAATAGTTTTTCTTTTGCCGAAAGCGCCCGGTAAGCCAGGTCTCTTAACGAGCGTGACACCCTGATCGCATTGTTGTCTCTCAAATACCGCCGGATTTCGCCGATGATCATCGGCACCGCGTACGTAGAAAACTTCACACCGTGTGACAGATCAAAATTATCCAGCGCTTTGATCAGCCCGATGCAACCGACCTGAAACAAGTCGTCCGGATTTTCACCCCTATTATTAAAGCGTTGAATAACGCTCAAAACAAGACGCAAATTCCCCTTAATAAATTCTTCTCTGACCTCCAGATCGCCCCTTTTCACGGCCTCGATCATGCTGACCATTTCCTTATCTTTGTAGACAGGTAGTTTCGACGTATTTACTCCGCAAATTTCAACTTTACTAACCATAAATAAGGTTCCTCACATCCCTGATTGCCACCCTTTAGCAATTCATTTTTATTCACCTTATTTATGCGCAAATGTATCTTTTTTTATTCCGCTTTTTTGGATTTATTTATTTCCATATGATTCAAATCCCCCTGATCGTTACCCCAGCTTTTTGATTTCCCGTCGAAGCCTGTTGATGATCTTTTTCTCAAGCCGTGATATATACGACTGCGAAATGCCCATGCTGTCAGCGACTTCTTTCTGCGTCATCTCCTTGCCGCTCAAAAGCCCAAACCGCATTTCCATGATTTGTTTTTCTCTCTTCGATAATTTTTTAAGTGCGTAAACCAGAAGATTCCTGTTCACTTCTTCTTCGATTCGGCTCGATACGATGTCTGTATCAGTACCCAATATATCCGAAAGCAGCAGCTCGTTCTCATCCCAATCTACGTTCAGTGGCTCGTCAAACGACACTTCGCTCTTCGTCTTGTTATTCCGTCTGAGGTACATCAAAATTTCATTTTCGATGCATCTGGACGCATACGTAGCAAGCTTGATGTTTCTCTCCGAATTAAAGGTATTGACCGCTTTGATCAGCCCGATCGCACCGATGGAAATCAGGTCTTCTACGTTGATTCCGGCGCTCTCGAACTTCTTCGCTATGTAAACGACGAGCCTGAGATTTCTCTCGATCAAAATGCTTCTCGCATCTTGACTGCCGTTTTCAAACTCGATCAAAAGATCCTTTTCTTCGGAAGCATCAAGCGGCGGCGGCAGAACATCGTTTCCTCCGATATAAAAAATTTCATTTTCATCCGCTTCCAGAATATGAAATATCCTCTTTAGCTTGATGATAAGCCATTCATACATGTACGGCAATGCCTCCCTCCATAAACGCTCGGTTCAACAATAAACGATAAACAGTTCCCTCTTTTGTTTGGTTAAATTCTCTTTCGTATACGGCAAGCACCATCTCTTTTGTAATCGTCTCATCGATCGTTACTTGATCTGCTATGAATCCTGTCAAAACCCCATCGGGCTGCCCTACCGACTGATATGGAATGGCTAAAAAGCGCTCATATGCAACCTTGCCGCTCTTCAAGATCTCCTCCGCTGCGGATCTGCATAGGATCGCAACCGGCTTTCCCGTGATCGGTTCTTTCAAAAAATTACCCGTATCGATCATCGCGTCAAATGTCCATTGCACGCCCCCGATTTCAATCGTCACCTTGCGATGCATTTTTTCCGTGATCGTCCGCTCTTTGATGTACTTTGCAAATACACTTCCGATCAGCCATGCTGCCAGTATTCCTGAAATTACATTGAAATAGGTAGCGCTTGCGATGTAAACAGCTCCGTTCGCCGTCATGCCCCTCAATCCTCCAAGGTACATCCCTGCGATCGTTGCTCCACCCATGAAAAAACTGGTTATGTAAAAAGTGATGAGTATCTTAGTCCCGATTTTCACTTGTTTGATCTTGCTCATTTGTTTGTTCTGTAAAACAGCAAATGTGTACACGATCAACAGCGATGAAAAAATCAGTTTCCCAAGAACCGATGTGACAGAACTCATATCAACCAGTATCACAAACGCGTACAGCCCGCATGCCGCGCTCCCCAAAACCAAGCGAAGCCTTTTGACGCTTCTTCCGCAAATCTTGCCTGTCAGCAGCAAAATCAAAAGGCCGGCTGCAAAATTTTGTATAAACAGATATTCCGCATAGATTTCCACATGAAAAAGCCCCCTTCCGCGCCAATCTCTCTATGAGATTATACGCCCGAAAAGGGGGAGTATTTTGTCAAAAACAAATGTCAATTTTTTTCTATTTTATGGTTATTTTGCTGCTTTCTTGGCTGTCTCGCATAGATTCGCGAATCCTGCGGCATCATGGATCGCCATCTCCGAAAGCATTTTTCTGTTTACTTGGATCCCGGACAACTTCAGGCCATTCATCAACTTGCTGTATGACATGCCGTTCATTCTCGCTCCTGCGTTGATCCTTGCGATCCAAAGTCTTCTATATTCTCTCTTCTTGTTTTTTCTGCCGATAAACGCAGAACGGAGAGCTCTCATAACCGCCGGATTTGCACATCTAAAGATTCTGCTCTTCGCGCCGTAAAAACCTTTTGCCTGTTTTAATATTTTTTTATGTCTCCTACGTGCCGTAACACCTTTTTTAACTCTTGCCATTGTTTAACCCTCCTTAATATTTATAAAACCTGTCTGATTCTCTTGAGATCCGCACTTGTAAGCATCGTTGCTTTCCTCAAGCCTCTCTTTCTCTTGGCGCTTTTCTTCGTCAAAATATGTCTCTTATATGCTTTATTTCTCTTCACTTTGCCGGTAGCTGTTAACCGGAACCTCTTGCGTGCCCCTCTATGGGACTTCATTTTATTTTTTGCCATTGTTAATAAAACCTCCTGTGTCTCGTTGAATTTTCTATTTTACTTATTCTCTTTATCTGCCTTTTCTTTTTCAGCCTTTTCCTTTTCTTTTTCTTTATCCAATTTTGGTGCAATAATCATAATCAAACTTCTGCCTTCAAATTCAGGTTTCTTTTCAACTGTTCCAAATTCAGAGATGGCAGTCGTAAATTTGTTCATCACTTCAAGGCCCTTATTGGCATAGTCTTTCTCGCGGCCTCTGAACCTTAAACTTACCTTTACTTTATCTCCATCTTTCAAAAACTTTGAAGCTGTGTGCGCTTTCACATTGATGTCATGCTCTTCGATAAAAGTACTCAGTCTGATCTCTTTCACCTGAGTGATCTTTTGTCTTTTTTTCGCCTCTTTGTCCTTTTTTTGAAGCTCGTATCTGTACTTTCCATAGTCCAGAATCTTACAAACAGGTGGATTCGCTGTCGGAGCGATGTTCACAAGATCAAGCTTTTTGCTGTTTGCAAGATCCATCGCCGCATCAAGCGTCATAATTCCAAGCTGCGA
>WQWG01000086.1 GCA_009785435.1 Clostridiales bacterium | reverse complement strand
GTCAAAATGCCCGTTTTCACCAACATTGTATAGCTCACGGCAAAACTCGTTTCAAGCCCGATGACGCCATTTGGCGCGTTATCGAAGTTTGTCTCTTTTTCTTCTTTCGAATGCGGTGCATGATCGGTCGCAATTGCGTCGATTGTGCCATCAGCAAGCGCATCTTTCATTGCGGCTACATCTTCTACAGTCCTCAAAGGCGGACTCATCTTCTTGTTTCCATCCATATTGACGCTGCTTTCGTCAAGCGTGAAGTGATGGGGCGCAACCTCTGCCGTCACATGGATTCCATCCGCTTTCGCTTTTCGGATGATGTCCACGCTTCCCTGCGTGCTGATATGGCAAAGGTGCAATTTGCATCCTGTTTCTTTTGCAAGCAAAATATCCCGCGCAACGATGAGTTCCTCTCCGATCGCCGTTCCCATAAGGCTCTCGTCTTCCGCATGTGAAAAAAACGGTATGCCAAGCTGCGCTGCTTTCACCATCGCATCCCGCATCAGCCTTGCATTCATCACGGTCTTTCCGTCTTCACTGATTGCGCAAATCCCCATTTTGACCATTCCATCGATATCCGCAAGTTCTTTTCCTTGTTGGCCTTTTGTGACAGCCCCGATGACGAAAACCTCAATGCCTTGAATCTTGCTTGCTTTGTCGTGTATGTATGACACCACATCAGCGCAATCGATGACCGGCATCGTATTCGGCATACAGCAAACCTTTGTAAACCCGCCTTTGATTGCGGCATTGCATCCGCTCAGAATGTCTTCTTTGTATTCAAATCCCGGGTCTCTGAAATGCACATGCAAATCGACAAGCCCCGGAACAATCCATTTGCCTTTGGCATCTATGGTTTGAACGCTTTGTTCGTCTGCCCACAGCGGCTTATTCCCACCGGACATATGCCCTGCTTCTACACATACGATGATGCCATCTTCAATCCAAACGGTTCCCGTGCCTGCAAAGTTGTTTACAGGGTCAATGATCAGGCCCCCCTGAATGCAAAGCCTCATGCCAGTATTTCCCTTTTAAACATGATCAGATCGTCGCAGTATTCGCACCGATATTCCCTGTTTTCTTCATCGGTCAGATGAAAAACTTGAGGCGCATTGATTTCTACCGACGTCACGCACCTCGGGTTTTTACACTTGATGACATTGATCACTTTTTCAGGCAATTTCAAGTTGGTTTTCGATTTGAGTTTTCCGTTTTCAATGATGCTTACCGTCGCATTCGGACATATCAGGCTGAGCGCCGCCATATCAACATTGATCACATTTTCGATCTTCACGACATCCTTTTTTCCGTATTTCTTGCTTGACGCATTGATGATGCATGCGATCTTGTTCTTACTCCTGTCTATGTCAAGATGGTCGATCACGGCAAGTCCGAAACCCGCCGTAATATGGTCGATTACAATTCCGTTTTCTATGCTGTCAATATCCATTGTTACCCTCCTCTATGATTCAAAACGATTCAACAAAGGCAGAGGAATTTTCGATGCGAGAAAATAACCTGCCGCTTAAATATGTACACCCAACAATTTCATGATCAGCGCCATCCTTACGTACATGCCGTACTTCGCCTGTTTGAAGTAAAGCGCTCTTGGGTCGTCATCGACATCGACCGCGATCTCGTTTACTCTTGGCAGTGGGTGCAAGATCATCATCGACTTCTTGGCCTTTTTCATCTTTTCAGCATCCAAGATATAGCTGTCTTTCAACCGGATATAATCCTCTTCGTTAAAAAAGCGCTCCCTCTGAACTCTTGTCATATATAAAACATCCAGTTCCGGAAGAACATCTTGCATTCTTTCGACTTCTTTGAACTCGATCTTGTTTTTAATCAGTACTTCTTTGCGGACATATTCCGGAATACGCAGTTCTTTTGGTGAAATCAATATAAATTTCACATTGTCATATCTGGACAGCGCCTTAATGAGCGAATGGACTGTCCTGCCAAACTTCAAATCTCCGCAAAGGCCGACCGTCATGTTCGAAAAGCTTCCTCTTTCGCACCGGATCGTCAGCAAATCCGTCAACGTTTGTGTCGGATGTTGATGGCCGCCGTCTCCCGCATTGATCACGGGCATTGACGTATTGTAAGCGGCAACCCTTGGCGCGCCTTCTTTTGGATGTCTGATCACGGCAATGTCGCAATAGCATTCCACGGTTCGGATCGTATCCGCGATGCTCTCGCCTTTTGACGCCGAGCTTGAACCGGGTTCCGAAAAGCCGATGACCTGTCCGCCCAGCCTGAGCATTGCAGCTTCAAAGCTGAACCTTGTCCTTGTGCTCGGCTCATAAAACAGCGTTGCAAGCAGTTTCCCATTGCAGACATGCGCGAACTTTTCCGGCTGTGCGATGATCTGCTCCGCCAAGTCGAAAATTTCTTCAAATTCTCCTATGGTAAAATCCATAGGTTCCAGTAAACTTCTCCCCTTTAACATAGATTCCCCCTTGTCTGAGTGAAATAAAAAAATCTTCCAAAAAGGAAGATTTAAAAGACAATGATATCGATAGAAATGAATTTTACGGCTTTAGGAGCTGCAAGATCGTATCCAGTTAGCAATTTCCTAAACTTCATTTCCATCCCTTTCCATAGATCCAAAATGTGACTCCATCCAAATTTGAAATTATTCAAACTCCGAATACGATATCATATAGAAAGCTGTTTTGTCAACCTAAAATTAACGGCAATTTATTTTTTGTTTCCTCTATCTCTGGAGTATCCTTTGTTGATTGGTTTAATGGTTTCAACAAATTCAACAAGAATGCCGTCAGAATGTTTCGGACGTAAGAAGTTGATGATAATGTCTTCTGTACCCTCAACAGGTTCTTTTTCAAGCATTTTCATGCCTTTTGCTTCAAACTCAGCAGTAACGGCAGCAACATCATCCACTTCATAACAAATATGATGAATCCCGCCCTCACCGTTGTTGTACTTTGCAAGAACGCTGTCTTCGTCAGGAATGATCAATTCTACGGGACTGGAATCAGAACCGTATTTTGCAAAGATCAGATCTGCTTTATACGCTTTTACATAACCCTCGTAGTCAACCTCAAGGCCAAAACGATCCAGAAAATCATAGGCTTGTTGCAACGTTGGAAGTACGATACCTACATGGTGCATTCTCATTGGTTTCATAATGAATTCCTCCTTGTTTTCATTTGCTATTTTATCTGTACGATTTCATTATACCAAAATCATGTATAATGTCAATGGATGTCAGAGGCTTTATCCACGCAAGCCACGACCATCTTGAATTTGCCGAGCAGTAAATACTCCGATATTTCGTCCAATACATCATTGATTTTGCGCGGCCATGTCTTTTGCTTCAAAGCCTCCAGCGCAATTTTGGCATCGCTCTTTTTAATACGCTCACACGCCGTTTTGATCGCAGCCAGTTTTTCTTGCAAGAAAACCATGTCGTCATCCGAAATTTGGTCTGCGCCATCGGAGCGGTCTGCCTCTTTCGGTTTGATTTTTTGAGTCAGCGTTTGAAGCGATTTAACGAACTCCGGCGTTTCGGATAATATGACATTGATATTTTTATTTTTTTCCACTTGCTCTAAATGACAAGCAATGCTGGATAGTTGCTTTTCGCCGATGTTGGCGAGTGCGGTTTTCATACCATGGACGGTCGTCGTGAACAATTCGATGTCCAAATCATTTTGCTTTAACAGCAAATCGTCTAATACGGCAATCGCATATTCAATATCTCGTACGACTGCTGCTGTCATTGTTTCATTCGCTAAAATATTTTGAATGGGTTCGGAATCCAAAGTGCTGTTTTGAAGTTCCCGTTCCCTGCGCACTTTCGCAATGACCTCGGGCGACTGCTTATCGCGTATCAGACGGTTCAAGACAGCATTTAACTCACGTATATCGATGGGCTTGAAGATATACCCATCAAAACCACTCGATAAAAACAAATCTGATGAGCCGACGACGGCGTTCGC
>WQWG01000085.1 GCA_009785435.1 Clostridiales bacterium | reverse complement strand
GACACTTCAGGATGTACCCGGATTCCTACCGGGGACAGATCAGGAATATGGCGGAATCATTAGACATGGCGCAAAAATGCTTTATGCTTACTGCGAGGCCACAGTGCCGAAGATTACCATGGTTGTGCGAAAAGCGTACGGTGGAGCATACATCGCCATGTGCAACAGAGAACTTGGCGCGGATGTGGTATTTGCGTGGCCAAGCGCCCAGATTGCAGTCATGGGGGCGGCTGGAGCAGCCAATATTGTATTTAAAGACGACATTGCCGCGGCATCCGACCCGATTGCCAAGAGAGAAGAAAAAGTGGCTGAGTACGAAGAGCGGTTTAACAATCCGTATCGAGCTGCGGAAATGGGATATGTCGATGATATTATTGAGCCTGCCGAATCAAGGCAGAGAATTATAAGCGCATTTGATATGCTTGCCTCAAAACGTGAATCGTTGCCGCAGAAAAAACATGGCAATATTCCACTATAGCAACAAGGAGGTCTATCATGGCGTTGGTTAAAAAAAATAAACAAATTCAGAAAGATGAAGAGCTGATTGCCGTCATATCGGCGGCGATTGCAGCGTTTGAAGGCGGTAAAGCAACGAGCAATCTGGTCATCCGTAAGATCATCAGGGAGCAAGGGCAAACGACGGTTTGGAACAATGCCGGCAGAGCCGATTGTATGCGCAGCAGACGAGTATAAAAAGGAGATGAATTATGAAAAAATATAACATCGTAGTGAACGGAACATCCTATACGGTTGAAGTTGAAGAAGTAAACGTCGCGCCTGTAGCGGCACCGGCACCGGTAGCAGCGCCTGCCCCAACGCCCGTGGCGACTCCCGCTCCGGCGGCAGCAAAAGCGCCTGTGGCGGCTAAAACACCTGCTCCGGCTCAGGCTCCGGCGGCAACGCCTGCGGCGGGTGCGCAGCCCGTTGCGGCTCTGATGCCCGGAACGATTCTGGACATTAAGGTAAGTGTTGGACAAGCTGTGAACGCAGGCGATGTACTTGTCATCCTGGAAGCGATGAAGATGGAAAATGAAATCCCTGCCCCGACAGCGGGAATTGTAGACACAATCCAGGTTGCAAAAGGAGCTTCGGTTAGCGCGGGCGATGTTCTCGTAACATTAAAATAGAGAGCGGGTCATTCTCTCGCGGTTATTCAATATTTAAATGAAGAGGAGATCTAGCGATGCTGCTTGCATTCGATGTTGGAAACACAAACGCTGTTTTGGGCGTTTTTAAAGATGGTGAATTATTGACAGACTGGAGGCTCCAGACTGAACACAATAAGAGTGCCGATGAGTACGGCATGATGCTGAAACAACTTCTGGAGCATGAGGGTTTTAAACTGGAAGACGTAACCGATATTGTCATATCAACGGTTGTTCCGTCTCTTTTGTATACGCTTCAGCATTTGACTGCAAAATATTTCAAAATGAAAGCGTTTGTCATTGAACCCGGAATTGAAACAGGGCTTCAGATCAAGTATGAAAATCCGAAGCAAGTGGGAGCGGACAGGATCGTCAATGCCGTCGCCGCTTTTGAAAAATACGGAGGGCCTTTGATCGTCGTAGATTTTGGTACAGCAACGACATTTTGCGCGATTTCGGAAAATGCCGAATATTTTGGAGGGACGATTGCGCCCGGGCTAAAAATCACATCGGATGCGCTCGTTCAAAAAACCGCGAAGCTTCCAAAGGTTGAACTTGAAGAGCCGGGACATGTCATATGTAGAAACACGGTGCAAAGCATTCAGTCCGGTTTGGTTTACGGACACATGGGCACTGTCGAATATGTGATCAAAAGGATGAAAAAAGAACTTGAAGAACTGACGCCGTCAAAGAAGCCGATCAAAGTAATCGCAACAGGCGGCCTTGCGACCTTAATGGAAACCGGTGTTGAGGGCATCGATTGCGTGGACAGATTTTTAACGCTGGAAGGCCTCAAAAGAGTTTACGAAAAGAATAAAAACAACAACTTATGATGAAAATAGCAAATTTGACTTTAGATAATCCGTTTATCCTTGCTCCACTGGCCGGCGTGACGGATGCGCCGTTTAGAAGAATATGCAAGGAGCAGGGAGCGGCACTCGTCTATTCGGAGATGGTAAGCGCCAAAGGGCTTTTGTACAATAGCAAAAACACGGAAAGCCTGCTTTCGATGTATGAAGACGAGATGCCTGTAACGTATCAGATATTTGGCAGCGATCCTGAAATCATGGGGGAAGCTGCACATCGGCTATCCGTTCGGGAAAATGCGGTGCTGGACATCAATATGGGATGCCCTGTACCGAAGATTGTAAAAAATGGGGAAGGATCTGCGCTTCTGAAAACCCCCGATTTGATATATGATATTGTAAGGGCGATCGTCGGCAAGGCAGGGAAGCCTGTGACAGCCAAAATACGCATCGGGTGGGACGCAAGCCATATCAACGCGGTCGAGACCGCCAAAATCATTGAATCGGCGGGTGCCAGCGCAGTTGCAGTTCACGGGAGAACCAGAGAACAGTTTTATAGCGGCAAAGCCGATTGGTCCGTGATCAAAAAAGTAAAAGAATCGGTCTCCATTCCTGTCATTGGAAACGGAGACATCTTTACAGCTGAAGATGCCGTCAGAATGCTTTCTGAAACAGGATGTGACTTTGCGATGATCGCAAGGGGCGCGATGGGCAACCCGTGGATCTTCAGAGAAGCCGTCTCACTTTGGGGCAAAGGCGAGAAGATGCCACCGCCGTCGTTACAGGACAAAAGAGATATGATCTGCAGACATTTGAAAGATTTGATTGCGGAAAAAGGGGAACATACAGCTGTCGTAGAGATGAGGAAACATATCGCGTGGTATCTGAAAGGTGTTTCGCACTCCGCTGAAATCAGAAGACGGGCGAACACGATAAAAGACTCGGAAGAATTACTTGCTTTAATGAAAAGCATCTTTTGAGCAAAATCCATCAGAATGAATCAATAAAGAGGATGTCTATTCAATGAAAAAAAAGCATATAATCGTGAGCAGTATCATCATTTGTACGATGCTATTGTTAACGGGTTGTGAAACGTTTAATAATTTTAGAGTTGGTTTTTTTGCTCCCGAAGAAGAACGCGGTGAGGTCATAAGAATTGGTGTTTTTCAACCACTTTCAGGCGCGCAACAACGATATGGCGAATTGGAAGTCAGAGGAATACAGCTGGCGCATGAACTTTTTCCGACGGTTTTGGGTGCAGAGATCGAACTGGTTTTTGCCGACAACCGATCGGACATTTACATCGCTGAAGCAGCGATTCAAACCCTGATCAGCAGAAATCCTTTGGTTGTTCTCGGAAGCTATGGTGAAATCTTTTCGTTGATTGCGGCTGAACACTTGGAACAGGCAAGCATTCCGGCGATTGCAATCACAAACACCAACTGGCTGATCACGAGCAACAATCCATTTTATTTCAGAGTTTGTTTTGTCGATTCGTTTGAGGGCGTTGTGGCAGCCAGATACGCAGTAGAAGAAATGGGTGTATCTGCGGCTGCTATTTTTAGGCCTATGAATGACGATGCAGCCGTTGCGGTAAGCCAGGCGTTTTGGGATACGATGGTTCGGCTGACAGGAAACGAAGATGTCATCGTAAGCTCGCAGGATTTTGTTCCAAACAACGATAGCTTTAGAGTCCAGCTGACAACGATCAGAAACTCCGGAGCCGAAGTGGTTTTTATGCCGTCTACGAGCATAGACGACGCTGCTGAAATATTGAAACAGGCCGAGGAAATTGGCGTAAGAGCCATATTTTTAGGCACAAGTACTTGGGATAATCCGGAACTGATCGAAAAAGCGGGAGAAGCGGCGGAAGGCATTGTGTTTTCAACCATTTTTGACCCTGAAGTAGGGATAACAGAAACGACAGAGATTTTTTTAAGAGCATACAGAGAAAAATATGGGGAAGATGCGGTTCCGTCTGCTCAGGTTGCGCTTGCATTTGATGCATAT
>WQWG01000084.1 GCA_009785435.1 Clostridiales bacterium | reverse complement strand
CTTGACTCTCCCATAGTGGGATAGTGTATCATTATTGAGTGTAGCACAAATTGATGAAAAATAAAACAATAAAATGAATTCATCTATCCTTATTATTTGGTGCAACAGACAAAAAAGAAAGGCTTACTATGTCAAAAGTTTTTGAATATATGAAACCCTATACCGGATTGGTTTTACTGACTGTCCTGCTACTTGCCGCAGAGACCGCTTGCGCGCTGCTCTTACCAAGCTATATGGCGGACATCGTAAATGACGGCGTACTGACAGGTCATATACACGTGATTTGGCATAACGGCGTTATTATGCTCGTCATAACGATCATTAGCATCATTGTAGCCTCTGTTGCAGGTTTTCTGATTTCAAAGACAGCGACAGGCGTCGCAAATGATTTGCGTCTTGCTGTGTTTCAAAAAGTCTTGCGCTTTTCAGATGCTGAGATGAACCATTTCAATACATCGTCTCTCATCACCCGTACGACAAATGACATCACACAAGTTCAAAATACGTTGATGATGGCGATACGTCAATTCATCTATGCACCGATGCTCGGCGTCGGGGCGATCATACTCGCCATGGAGAGAAGCGTCTCGATGACATGGATCATTGCACTGGCTACGCTTGTTATGGTGGGCACTTGTTTCATTTTATTTATTGTCGCCATGCCAAAATTCAAAATGTGGCAAGGTTTGATCGATCGGCTAAACTCCGTGACAAGAGAAAATTTGAGCGGCATTCTGGTGGTCAGAGCTTTTTCGACGCAAAACTTTGAAAAAAAACGTTTTGGAGAAGCCAACAAAGATTTGGCGGATACGCAATTGTTTGTCAACCGAGCCTTTTCGACGTTATCGCCGATGATATACTTGGTCATGAACTTGACAACGGTCGGGATCGTTTGGGTCGGAGCCAGACAGGCATCTGCGTTTCGTGCAGATGTCGGAGATATATTTGCTTTTTTACAGTATGGACTTTTGATTATATTTGCATTTTTAATGCTGGCGATCATGTTCATCATGGTGCCAAGGGCAGTCGTCAGTGCCAACCGCATCAAAGAAGTGCTGGAGACGGAAGGCAGCATTCAGTTCCGTGAAGAAACGGTTTCGTTTGCTGAGGATTTTAAAGGGGTTGTCGAGTTTCGGGATGTCAGCTTTCGCTATCCGGATACGATCGACGCAGAGGATAATGTTTTGGAGGGCATCAGCTTTACGGCGAAACCGGGCGAAACGACTGCGATCATCGGTTCGACAGGTGCCGGAAAGTCAACGATATTTAAGTTGTTGTTGCGATTTTTTGATGTGACAGGCGGTGCGATCCTCATCGATGGCATCGACATCAGAGATTTGAGCAAAGATGAGCTTCACGACAAAATCGGCTATGTTCCTCAAAAAGTGTTTTTGTTTTCAGGCAGCATCAAGACCAATTTGCTGTATGCAAATCAGGGCGCGACAGAAAGCATCATAGAGGACGCAATTGATATTGCGCAAGCAAGAGCTTTTATCGAGGAAAGAGAAGAGGGCTACGAGTCAAATGTCGCTCAAAAAGGCGTTAACTTTTCCGGCGGACAAAAACAGAGAATTTCAATTGCGAGGGCGCTTGTGAAAAAAGCGCAGATTTACTTGTTTGATGATAGTTTTTCCGCACTCGATCTAAAAACAGACGCGTTGCTCCGCAATGCCTTGAAAGAAAAAATGACAGACAGCACGATGCTTGTTGTCGCACAAAGGATTTCGACCATTATGGATGCAGATCAAATCGTGGTTTTGGAGCATGGAAAAATTGCCGGATGCGGTACGCATACGGAGCTTCTGAAAACATGTGAAGTATACAGGCAAATCGCAGCGTCTCAACTTTCAGAGGAGGAGCTAAACCTATGAGTGAACAACGCAATGACGCGTATGAAATGAATTTTGATGGACTGGAAGCCGCACACGATAAGGCAAAGGACTCCAAACAAACGCTCAAAAAGCTTGCGGTCTATTTATCACCGTATAAAGTACAGCTTACTTTTGTTCTGATTTTTGCTGTGTTTTCAACCGCTTTTTCGGTGGTCGGGCCAAGGCTTTTGGGCAGGATCACGACGGCGCTTGTGGACGGCCTTGTTGCGCATTGGTTCAGTATGGGACTTCTCACGAATTTCCCTTACATGCTGACGATCACAATATGGCTTGTTGTGCTGTTCGTCGTATCCGCTTTGCTGAACCTTGTGCAAGAACTGATCATGGCACGGGTTTCCACAGAAGTGACCTATAAGCTGAGAGGAGAAATCTCGGAGAAAATGCATCGGCTGCCGATCAATTATTTTGACACACGTTCTCACGGTGAAGTGCTTTCTCGTATGACAAACGATGTGGATATGATCAGTCAAACGATGAGCCAAAATCTGTCACAGCTTGTTACATCAAGCACGACCATCATTGGCACATTGGTTATGATGATTTGGATCAGTCCGCTTTTGACGGTCGTTTCGCTCATCGTCATTCCATTTTCGATGCTGATCATGACAGCTGTTTTTCAAAGGTCTCATAAATACGTCAGTGAGATGCAAGAAGCCCTTGGAGAGCTTTCCGGCATCGTTGAAGAGACGTACAGTGGTATGAGCATCGTACATGTTTATAATGGCGAACAGGACGCGGAGACGAAGTTTACAGAAACAAATCAAAAGATTCGTTCTTCTGCGTGGAAAGCGCAGTTTATGATGAATCTTGTGGAACCGATTTTCAACTTTGTAAGCAACCTGACATTTGTTC
Source organism: Clostridiales bacterium (assembly GCA_009785435.1). Lineage (GTDB taxonomy): Bacteria > Bacillota > Clostridia > Peptostreptococcales > Anaerovoracaceae > WQWG01. The sequence continues at coordinate 1,256 of WQWG01000084.1, read as the reverse complement.
TCATTTGTGTTTTGGGTGGCTGGATGGTTGTGCAGAGAAGAATCACAATCGGTGATTGTCAAGCATTCATCCAGTATGTACAGAACTTCACGTGGCCTTTGGCAGAAATCGGCGCAGCCGGCAATTTGCTTCAAGGGACGATCGCGGCTTCCGAGCGCGTATTTGAGTTTTTAGAGGAAGAAGAAGAAGTGCCGGATCCTGAAATATCTGCCAGCAAAGAAACGTATGAAGGCAATGTGCGCTTTGAGCATGTTCATTTTGGTTATCAACCGGATAAAATCATCCTGAACGACTTTTCGGCAGACATCAAAGCAGGCCAGACGGTCGCCATCGTCGGGCCGACAGGCGCAGGAAAAACAACGGTCGTGAAGCTGCTCATGCGGTTTTATGAACTCAATGGTGGTAAAATCTTCATTGATGGGATCGATTCAACGGCGTTTACAAGAGAAGAGTTGCGCCACATATTCGGCATGGTGCTTCAAGATACATGGCTTTACAATGCGTCTATCATGGAAAACATCCGGTACGGTTCACCCGACGCGACAGACGAGGAAGTGAAAGCCGCTGCAAAGACGGCTCACTGCCATGAGTTTATCAAAACGCTTCCGGGCGGATATGACATGGTGCTAAATGAAGAGGCTTCAAACATATCGCAGGGTCAGAAACAGCTTTTCACGATCGCAAGAGTCATCCTTAAAAATCCGGCGATATTGATCCTTGATGAAGCGACAAGTTCCGTGGACACGAGGACGGAAGTTTTGATTCAAAAGGCCATGAAAAATGTCATGAAAGGGCGAACGAGCTTTGTCATCGCCCACAGGCTGTCTACGATCAGGGATGCAGATTTGATCTTGGTCATGAAAGACGGCGATATCATTGAAAAGGGCAGTCACGAAGCGCTTTTGAAAGAAAATGGTTTTTACGCAGATTTATATAATTCTCAGTTTTCAGACGGTGTCATTGTTGAGGATTAGGAGATAGAGTTTAGGAAAGAGAGGCGAGGGAATGATGGCTCAAGAAATAAAAGAAACGAAAAAAGAGGTTGAAGTGAAAGATATAGCGGCGACAGAAAAAACGAAGAAAGGCAAAGGCAAGGTCATCTTTGTGTTGATATTGACACTTGTACTGATAGGCGGCGCGGCGACCGGGTTTTACTTCATCAGTCAAAGCATGAACTACCTGACAACGGATAATGCGAGGGTAACGACGGATTTAATTGAGATTTCGTCCGGTATGCCGGGCGTTTTAGAGCGGTT
>WQWG01000083.1 GCA_009785435.1 Clostridiales bacterium | reverse complement strand
GCCAAGTCAAACAGCGTATCCAAATCCTTTGGGTTTGCCGCGTGTTTTTCTTCCAGAATTTTAACCATTTCTTCCGTCACGCTCTGGAACGCGGAATATGCGTACGTATCGTATGGGTATTCGTTCAAAATATCCAGTAAAACCTCGCGCGCTCCGGTATAGTCTTTCATCGCCATGCGAACATCGACGATTCCTTTTTTCGCGTCAACATATGCCGGATTTTTCGCGAGCATATCGTTGTAATGCGCCAAGGCTTCTTCATGTTTCCCTGTGTGCAATAAGCCCATTGCATGTGTATATCTGGCGAATGTGTCCTCCGGATTGTTGCCGTAGATCACTTCCGTGATCGCCAGAGATTCTTCCGGCTTACTCAGTCCAATATACATTCTTGCCAATTGCAGGTTGTAGTAGATGTGTCGAACGGGCAGCGCTTCAAGCTCTTTCTGCTTTTCGGCAAAATTCGGATTTTCCGTCTGATACATGTTGACCATCGACGAAATCTCGTAGTACAATTGCACCCACTTGTCATAATGATGCGCTTTTGCGTCAGCGTCCAGTTCGAATAATTCTTCCGTCAAATCTTCCCATGTGAGGCTGCGTACAACGAAATCGATAAAATTGGGTACAAACTGCTGCTTCAGATCATCGGCTCTGCTTGCCCAGTCAAAGCGATTGTTCAAAACATTCCAAACACGTTTCGCCAAAATATTGTTGTCCATGAGAAATGTGAGTACGCTTTGCTCGGTGGCTTCCACCAAATCCAAACGCATACAAGCTTCATCTTTCAAAAGCGCTTCCCAAACCGCTTCATCACGGCGCCTGTCGATGTCGTTGTATACATCCGTCAGCTTGTTCATAAACAGGCCAAGCGGGGTTTGATCGTTCTCATTTTCCTTGTCCTTTTGATCCAACTCTTTCAAAATGTTCTCGTATGCAAGGCGAAAGCGCGAAAATCCATCCGGATCGTCTTCCGGATTGTGCTTTGTCAGCCCTGCCATATATGCGCGCTTGATGGCTTCTCTGTCCTCGGTGGGTTCTAAGCCTAACATTGACCAATTGTTCATCGTTGCCTCCTTATGGTTGGATATATTACGAGTATAACTCTTCTTCGATTTCTTTCAAAAATTCGGAAAATTTCAACGCATAATCGCGAATTTCACGCTTGTCCTGCCGCTCTAAAATGGCTTCAAATTCTATGATTTCCTGAGATAATATCCGCCTGATTTCACCGATGCTTTCTTCATAGAGCCGTTCTGCTTTCGCCAACAACAATCGATTTTCATCTTTGTTACGCGGATGCGTTTTTAAGTCTCGTAGCGCTTCCAGTTTCTCCGCGACTTCCTCTTGGGTCATAATGCCCGGATTTTTCTCAAGCACCAAAATCTTCGTGGCTCCCGTCGATACGACGGTCACTTCTACCTCCAAAATGCCGTTGATGTCGTATGTATAACGCAAATCAATCGCCTCTTGCCCTGCTCGGTTTGGAGGCACATTCACATTGATTTCGCCCAGCAAGATGTTGTCTGAAACCCGCCTGCTCTCGCCCTGTAAAATCTCCACGGTCACTTTCTTCTGATTCTCATTCACCGTATAAAGCCGCTCGGAACGGGAAATCGGGATGACAGAGTTTCGCTCAATAATGGGGAAAAAATGCCCGGGTTCTAAAAATCCGTTCGGCTTCGCAACCGAAACATTCGTACCCAGCGTATAAGGGCATACATCGGTCAAGACGACTTCCGTGATGGACTTGTTGCGCTTTTTCATGGCCGAATGGATGGCCGTCCCTACGGCTACGACCTCGTCCGGGTCAATATGAGCAGCCGGAAAACGGCCGAACAGTTTGCCCGCAAATGTTCGGATCAGCGGAAGTTTTGTGGCACCGCCAACCATCAGGATGGATTCAATATCCCCCAGCTTGATCGACGCATCCGATAATGCCCGCTTAATGGGCAGCTGTAATCTTGTCAGCAGCGGTTCCGCGCGTTTTTGGTATTCGTCTAAGCTGACTTCAAGCGAATACGTCTCTTCGTCCAGCGTACACGACATGACGACCGTGCGCGAAGAAGAAAAGCCGCATTTTGCTTGCTCTGCGCTTTTTCTGATGATTCCGCCGGCTATGGGACTTAATTCATCAACATCCAATTGATGATGTTCTAAAAACCAGTCAACCAAAACATCGGTAAAGTTCTCACCGCCCAAAAAATTATCTCCGGCAACGGCGCGCACTTCCATGATGTTGTTGTATTTCTCTAAAATCGATATGTCAAAGGTACCTCCGCCCAAATCAAAGACCAGGTACTTGGTATAATCTTTTTCATCCTGCAAACCATAGGCGACTGCCGCCGCTGTTGGCTCGTTGACGATGCGCTCTACTTTCAAGCCCGTAAGCTCTCCGGCCGTTTTGGTTGCCCGCCTTTGGGTATCGTTGAAGTAAGCGGGAACGCTTATGACAGCCTCTTCAATTTCCACGCCCAAAAAAGTTTCCGCGTCTTCTTTCAGTTTGCGAATCACCATCGCGGAGAGTTCTTCGGGGGTAAATGTTTTTGACCCAAGCGTATATACTTTTCTTGAACCCATACCCCGTTTGAATACAGACGCCGTCTGATTCGGGTGCGTGAGAAGCCTTTCTTTTGCAATGTTCCCTACAAACACTTCACCGTTCTCATCAACGCTGATGACGGAGGGCGTCAAATGCTCGCCGAACACGTTGGGTATGAGTATCGGCGTATCCTCTTTAAAATACGCTACAAGGCTGTTGGTTGTACCAAGATCAATTCCTATGATGGCCAATTTCTGTGTCCTTTCTTGTCGTTTGCGTTAAATGTTATCTTTAAAATTGTACCATAAATTTGAGCGCAATGGTAGAATAATGAAATATTTTCCGCATTTGAAAACATAAATACGCGTCCCCTCGAATATATTGATTCTGTATAATCAGCGATTTGGAAAGCGTAATCGAATTGGGGGGAAAGCCATGATATATGAAAAAAACATTCCGGATTTTGCATTAATGCCGGCAAGAGAACCGGAAAAACCGGACGATGGATTTGATCCGTCGCCTTATGACCGGATATTAAATACCGGTTTCAAATCGAACCGGAACGAAGAAATACCCGCAGCAGAAGCCGTGGAAGAACAGGCAACAGAAGCATCAACCGAAACAAACGAAATGGGCGATGAAACCGCAGAAATCGAAGCCGCAGATGATGGCACCGCAGAAGTCGAAACCGTGATGGCAGAAGCAGAAGGGCTTCCGGAAATAGAGGCAATCGGGGCTCAGTCGGAAGAAAGCGTACAGCCGCAACAATCGGATGCACAGTCTGACGCAAACATGCAACCGGAAGAGGTGTCCATGGAGCCGGAGCAAAAACCAATCGTTGTCGAGCCTGCACCGAAAGCACAACCTCCGATACAGGGCAAAAGAGAAGCTGCCAAAATCATTCCTTTAACAGGTTCCGTTCTTTGCAGCAACCTCAAAATCACGGACATCAAAGAGCCTCCCAGAACCAGAGTTTTTATTGAAGAAGACATTTTGGTGCCGGATATCAAACCCGACCTCAAATCCATCCTTTCTATGGACGGCTCGTCAAAGCTTGCCGACAAAGAGATTCTGGTCGGCGCAAATGGCGAGGACACGCTCAAGGTCATTGGCGAAATCACGCTTCAAACCATTTATATTCCCGACAGAACCGCCGATGAGCAGGAACAGATCGTTACGATCCAGTCGAGAATCCCGTTCAAGAGTGACTGGGGTGTCAGCGTATCTCCACTGTCACACGTAGCCGTGAAGCCTGTGATCGAAAGCATCGATTACACCGTAATCAACGAGCGCAAAATCAGAGCAAAGATCGCGATGTTCCTGACGCTCAGAGAATACAGCGATATTGACGTTGAAATTTTCGAAGAAATCCGTGGCGAAGACTTGCAGCTCCTCAAAGAAAAGATACGACTTACAGACGTCGCCGTACGAAAAACAGACGTTATGGAGCTACAGGAAAGCATGCCGCTGAAAGACAACACGCTTTTGCCTCACAAAATTTTAAGATACAACATCAATATTGTTGAG
>WQWG01000082.1 GCA_009785435.1 Clostridiales bacterium | reverse complement strand
TGTCAGAACAATCAAGCAAGGATATGCCCATTGTGATGGTTCTGATGTCAAGGTTTTCTTCTTGGATCATGGTGATGGTTTCCATGATATCGGCCATATTTAGCATGTTTGTTCCTCCTAGATGCGGTGCATAGAATTGAATATGTCTTCATGCATGACATGGATTGTCATCTCGGCGACATTGTTGGTTAGATTTTCTTTTAAAGCATCCAGCTCGCAATTCATTTTTGAAATGTCAATCAGCATGACCATCGCAAAAAACTCTTGGAGTATCGATTGATTTACTTCCAATACGTTGGCGTTGGCGTCGGCGCATGTCGTGGTGACCTTGGCCAATATGCCGACCTTATCTTTTCCCAGTACGGTGATTACAGCTCTCATTTTTATTCAACCTCATCATCTATTGATTTCGTGTATATTTCTTACTTTCGGACATCATACCACAATGTATTGATGATCCGCAAGGGTGTTATCCACTTCATATGAAAATTTAAAGAGTGGGTATTTTGTGTTGAAATAGATTTTGTTGGACTTGCAATGGCCAATCATATTGGAGAACGATTTTTCATTGCTCAGCAGCGTAACAGGGACACAAGGCAAAAAAGCAACTTCGCCTGAAGTCCTGTCCATTTCAGCGATCAATGGAGACAAACGGGAATCGTTATTCAGTTGCTCGTCCAATGTGGTTTTTGCGATCTCAGATTCAATGAGCTGCCTGAACGCCGGATGGAAGTTTTTGCCCGCCTTTTCAACCAGATCCGCGCTCCGAAGACCGATGCGAATCACATTGATGCCGGCTGACGATATGATTTGGTACATCGTTTTGACGATGCTCACAGATTCGTTTAAAGTCAGCGGCGTATATGTGCCGGCAAGAACCATATTGTGAAGCTCGGTATCCTCGATGACGATGGTTGGATAAATTCTGGCAATCGATGGATTTACTTTGACGAGTTCATTTGCGGAGTAAATGGATTTTTCCGGCGTATCTCCGGGAAGCCCAACCATCAATTGAAGCCCCAGCTCAAAATCGTAGTCATGAATCATGCGACTGCTTTCATAGACGACCGAGCTGTTATGGCCGCGGTTTGATCGTTCAAGTACATCGTCATCAAATGACTGCACGCCAAGTTCGATCGTATCGACGCCATAGCGTTTCAGGTTGGACAAAATCGAATCATTGATATAATCGGGGCGTGTGGAGAGATGTATTTTATCAAACATGCCGTGGCGCTTGTAAAAAGAAGCCACTTCAAGATATGCAGATTGTTTTTCTATGGGAAGCCCGGTGAAGCTGCCACCATAAAAGGCGGCCTCGACCGTCGTTAAATTTCTGCTTTTTAATGTAACAAGGTGTTTTTCAATTATTTTTGCAACATCATTTTGTGAGACGGGTTTTTCGTTTAACGTAATTTTATGTTGATTACAAAAGATGCAGGAATTCGGGCATCCTTTGTGCGGGATAAATATGGGTATGATCGCATGTGATTTCATTTGTTTGCAATTTTAAGCTTCAATGATTGAGCCTATATCCTCCAGTTCAAATTCTTCGAAGATGATTATACAACAAAACGAGAAGAAATTGTAGCGATATCGTTTCAATTTTGGAATAAATTTTCTGAATATCAATCATGATCGAACCCTTTCACGCTGATTATGTCGAAAATAATCTCGTACAGCTTGCGAGATTCACCGTATAATGTTAAAATTGTGGCGGTATCATTTTGCGACGAAAACAGTGTAACAAACCGACGGCATCCGTCGATCAGGGTGCAGTGGATACGATAGGAGGAGAACATGAATTTACGGACGGAGATCAAAACGGTGGTTGTAGCCGGATCAGGCGTGATGGGAGCCTCGCTGGCTCAAATCTTTGCAAGTCATGGCTACGACGTGGTCTTATATGACATCACGCAAGTACAGCTCGACAAGGCAAGCGAGTTGATCGCCATCAACCAAAAAACGTTGGTGGAGCAGGGCGAAGTTTCCCCCGAGTTCTCGGCGGAAGTGCTTGGACGCATCCACTATTCGCTGGACAAGGACTGCTTCCGGCAAGCGGATTTTGTACTGGAGACCATCGTGGAACGGATGGAGGTCAAGCAGGCGTTTTTCCGGGAAATATCCGAACTCGTGGCTGCGGATGTGGTGATGGCTACCAACACATCGGGGCTGTCGATCAGCAAGCTGGCGGAGGCCGTGAAAGAGCCGGAGCGTTTTGTGGGTATGCACTTTGTCAATCCGCCGCATCTGGTTGCCTTGGTGGAAGTGATCGCCGGCGAGAAGAGTCTGCCGCAAACCACGGATATCGTGCGCGTCTTGGCCGAGTCGATTGAGCGCGAACATGTGACCATACACAAAGACCCACCGGGATTCCTGTTGAACCGGCTGCAATTCGCGATCATGAGAGAGGCCATCCACATCGTGGAGAGCGGATACGCGAGCGCTGAGGACGTGGACAAGGTCATGAAGCACGCCATGGGGATACGCTATGCTTGTGTGGGCCCGTTTGAGATCATGGACTTCGGCGGGGTAGACACCTTTTACAACATATCGAATTATCTCTTCGCGGATCTCTGTGACCGCAAAGACGTGCCGGATTTGATGCGCAAGGCCTTTGAGGAGGGCCGCCTCGGCGTGAAGAGCGGCAGGGGCATCTATGACTACAGCGGCGATAAGGCCGCAAAAGCCATTGCGAGGCGTGATGCCAAGCTCTTGGCGGTGTCCAAGTGTCTGCGAAACGAATTCACGGTATAATACAAATATTTTCGAAGATAGGGTGAAGTGGATATGGTTCAGTTGGGCAATGATTGGGACAGCATTCTTGCAGGTGAGTTTGAAAAAGAATATTATCAAGAATTAAGAACATTTTTGATCAGCGAATACAAAAGCAAGACGATCTATCCAAATATGTACGATATTTTTAACGCGCTGAAACATACGGCATATCATGATGTAAAGGCGGTTATCTTGGGGCAAGACCCGTATCATGAGCCGGGTCAGGCGCATGGGCTTTGCTTTTCGGTGCAAAAAGGCATCGCGAAGCCGCCGTCGCTCGTCAACATATTCAAAGAACTGGAAAGCGACCTTGGAATCAAATCGCCGAACCATGGCTTCCTTTTGGAGTGGGCAGAACAGGGCGTTTTGCTGCTCAACACGGCATTGACAGTCAGGCGCGGCCAGGCCAATTCCCATAAAGGAAAAGGCTGGGAGCTTTTTACAGATCAAGTCATTACGCTTTTGAACGAAAGAGACAAACCGCTTGTTTTCATTTTGTGGGGCGCAAACGCAAAAGCCAAATCGGTCTTTCTGACCAACCCAAATCATAAGATTATAACGGGGGCCCATCCAAGTCCGCTATCGGCGCACAATGGGTTTTGGGGTGGAAAATATTTTTCGAAGACAAATGATTTTTTGATGTTACATGGAGAAAGTCCAATCGATTGGGAGATCAAATCATAATGAGTATCGGGGGAAGCGCTGCCAATAACGGGGTGCATTTTATGTCAGATCAATACATCGCCAAGTTTGTCATGCAGAAAGACAACACGTATAAGATCGTGACTGAAAAACGTCTGAAGATTACAGGAATCAGAAAGTATGTAAGAGAGATTCCGATCGTGAAAGGGTTGTTTTCAATGCTTACAGGAAGCCGTTGGATCGTGGCCCTTGTTTTGCTTGCGATTTTTGAAGATTTCTTAACATACAATGCGCTCGCCGCAAATGAGTTTGTCCAATTGTCCGGTTTAGTCATCATCAGCATCGTATCATTGGTATGCATCGTCTATATCGGCAGAAGAATTTTACATAAGTCAAAAGACACGTGGCAATACCATGGTGCTGAGCATAAAACCATTTATGCTTACGAGCATGGCATGGAATTGACGCTGGAAAACGTGAAAAGTTGCCCGCGCGTCGCGAGGCGTTGCGGGACGAATTTTGTTGTTTTCCTGATGTTGTTTTGCTTTGTAACGTATTTCTTTATCGGATATTTCAGCATCAGGTTCATCTTGTCGTACATATTGGCGTATGAATTGTTCGATATGAAAAAAGGCGATCAGCTTCCGGTTATCAAGCTGTTTTACAAGTTTGGCTACTGG
>WQWG01000081.1 GCA_009785435.1 Clostridiales bacterium | reverse complement strand
TTTGTTTGGGAAGCCCACGCAGATGAAATTCACGAAGATGACGCGGCAGTAGCGCTTGCGCGTGCGGCTGCCGGTTCAAATATCACGTTCACACAGCCCTCTGAGGGCAAAGTGACGCTTCTATCCGAGGCCGATGGGCTTTTTACCGTAAAGCGCAATATCCTCGCTGAAATCAACACGATTCCGGATGTTACAATCGCTTGTCTGCCCGACAATTATATCGTCAAAGCAGGCGGTAAACTGGCGGGCGCGCGCATTATACCGCTTGTCACAAAACGCGACCATATTATGAAAGCTGAAGCGCTCGCGCAAGACAACGCGCCGCTCTTTGAAGTCATGCCATTTCAAAAACACGCCGCCGGCATCATCATAACGGGCAGCGAAGTGTATGAGGGGCGTATCGAAGACCGCTTCGAAGCCGTTATCCGCCCAAAGCTCTCCGCATTTGGCGCAGACATATTGGGAACGATCAAATGTCCCGATGATGTTGTCGCAATCAAAAATGCGATCGATGGTTTTGTGGAAAAAGGAGCTTCTGTCATCATACTCTGTGGAGGAATGTCTGTCGATCCTGACGACTGTACACCAAGCGCCATACGCGAAAGCGGCGCGCATGTCGTTACATACGGCGTTCCCGCTCAACCCGGCAATATGCTGATGTTCGCCTATTTAAACAAGACAGCTTTGTTCGGCGTGCCAAGCGCTGCAATCCATCATAAAACCACAACGCTTGATGTGTTCTTGCCGCGCGTTTTCGCAGGCATGACGCTTACAAAGCAAGATTTCGCATCGGTCGGCACGGGTGGATTTTGCCTGAGCTGTTCCGAATGTTCTTATCCGCGTTGTTATTTTTGCAGCAGTTAAAAAACATCTATTCCGCATCAAACCCTTTTGACTGCATCGCCATGCTCAACATTTCCGACCATCTGACGCTGTTGACCAACACCGAAAAAAGCGGCTTCACGGAGAAAATGCTTAACTTTACACCGCGTACGGCCAATGCCAAACGAGCGTTGTTGTACTCCTCTTTGATGTAAGGCACAAGGTTGAAAGCGCATAATACGCCGTAAGCAAATTTTCGAGGAAGCTTTGCGTCTTTTTGGAGACTTTTCATAAACGCATAAGGGTCTGTGGTCAATGAAAAAACCATGCCGAATCCCATAAACGCAACGACTCTTGTTGCCAAAAACAGGCCGTCTTGTTGTGAGCCGCCGATGTTTGCGCCGGATATGAACAGTCCTGTTGCGATCAAAAGCATCGGAACACAAAGCTTCAGCGCAGATACGATTTTGTCAGAACCCGTGATCAACAGCAACATGCAGATCACAAATGCCCCTATGTTGAGCATTGCCGAAGAGGTAAACGTGAGCAAGATTGCCAACGTGATGACCGTAACGAATTTATAAAATGGGTTTATCTTGTACAGATAGTTAAACATGTTGTTCTCCAATGCGGATGATGGCATCCGAAAAATCCATCGCCACCCGCTCGTTATGCGTACTGAATAAGATCGTCAGTCCTTTCTCTGCTTTTTCTTTCAACAAGCTCATGATGTTGTATATGTTTTCGTAATCCTGCCCGTACGTAGGCTCGTCAAGAAGCAGAATGCCTTGACCTCCCGCAAGCATCGACAAAACGGCAAGCCGCCGTTGCTGTCCTTGGCTTAACATATACGGCGAATATTTTTTGTATCCACCAAAACCAAAGGCATCTAACCATTCGGTGGTCTTTTCATCGTGCCAATGTTCATCTTTTTCTTTGTTCCACTTTTTTACACTGAACAATATTTCATCGAAAACTGTAAGGGATAGAAATTGATTTGCAGGGTTTTGAAAGACAATGCCGCATTGTGCAAACAAATCATTTTTTTTAACCTTAGTAAGTTCACGACCCAGAAAATGAATGTTTCCTTTGTATTTATACTGTCGTATCAGGGTTTTGAAAAACGTGGTTTTGCCGCAACCGCTTGCCCCCAATATGGCCGTGATGCTGCCTTTTTTGAAAGTCATATCCGGAAAAACGATTCCGTTTGCGGATAGATTTTCCGTCTTGATTACGACATCGTTGTGATCGTGTTTTGCTTTCTGAACATTCGGTATCACAAAATCAGGGGTGTTGTCAAAATTGATCCGGGTATCATATACACCCTCCCAAAGCTGAATGTTGTGATCAATTGCAAGAACCGTCAGTCCTGTTTTGCGTATCAGCTGTATGATTTCCTTTGCCGATTGATCATCCACATTCGCAAATGCTTCATCCAATAGGATACACTTCGACTTCAGCAACAAAATACAGCACAGGGCGCATTTTTGCTTTTCGCCGCCGGATAATGTATTGAAATTCCTGTGCAACAGATGTTCAATGCCCAAAAGCGCAACCGCGTTTTCAATTTCCGTAGGTAGGCTTTCGGGCGAAGCACCGATGTTTTCCAAGCATAGCATAAGCTCTTGATACAAATTGCTCATGCAAAACTGCAAATCACAATTTTGAAACATCATACTGACATATGCAACGCGCTTACTCGGTGCAAGGCTTTGTATGTTTGCACCGTCGATATACACTTCACCGGACAACAAAACGCCGCCGTTTTCAGGGTATAGCCCTGCTAAGATATACGCCAGTGTGCTTTTGCCACAGCCACTTTTGCCTGTGAGGAGGGTGATGCTACCCGCTTCGCAAACAATATCAACGTCTTCCAATATCGTACGTTTGCTGCTCTCATGATACTTATAGGTGATGTTCTTTGCAACAAGCATATTACTCATCAATGTCTGCCGTGAAGTCCCGGCCGATGGGGTAGCTTTTCAGCACCCCTGTTTTGGCCAATCGATCCGCCAAAAACTTGCCGATGATACCGGCAAACAGGAACCCACTTGCAAGCCTTGTGCAGAAAATCAGCGCGATTGTGGGGAGTCCGAAGCCCATCGTATGATAACCCAGCGTCCACCAAGTTAAGATAAAGCTCAGTATGGTGCATGCGGTGATCGCTACAAAGATTGAGCACCAATTCCATATTCTGTAGCGGAAGAGTGCAAATCCAATCTCCGCGCCAAGACCCGTGACGAAGCCGGAAAGAAAAATCAAAGGCCCCGTGGCATTGCCCATTAAAAACTGAATGAGTACGGCAAGCATTGCTGCGCAAAGCCCGACACCGGGCTTTCTAATGATGTATCCCGCCAAAATCGCATGCATAAAAAAGATGCCCCAAAAAACCTCAAAGGGGTAGTTGGGCGGAAAGCCTGCTGCCGCAAATGGCAGCAATAAGGGGATGGCGATGCCTTGCGCCGTTCCAAAACTGACAAGCGCAAAAATGACGGCGATGATGCCAAGCATAATAATTTCTTTTAGCTTCCAAGCGTATGTATTCGTTTTCATCATTGCTTCACCGCCTCCGGCCCGTAGATCGTCATGGACATATTCAACGCATAATTTTCGAGATGCTGATTGCCGTACGCCAGAATATCATTGACCAAGCCAAACAAATCGTGAACACTGCCCTCCAGATCATTCGCATAGTGTCCCTCTGCAATACCAACATTTCTCTTGCGGGCAAGGGCAACGATAGCGGCCGTGTGCTCCTCGTAATGGACGATTCCGAGCGGAAAAATCGACATTCTGCCCAGCACATTGAACGCTTTTTTTGTGTCATTGAGCAAAACATCATCTTCGGCAATGGTACAGTCCTTGCTGATATCGTCCGAACTATTTTTGAAAAAAGTTGCCGTCATCGTGATATAGGGGAGCGTATCATCATAAATATGCGAAAAACACGCTTTCACACAATCAACAACATGAATCGCTTTGCCTCGATACACGGTTGAGGTCTTTGCGGTTTTTGCCCACACCTTATCTGTGTTTACTTTGCCGAGCGCATCCAGTACCATTGGGACAAAATCGTCTCGCAATACCGATATTTGGTATTGACACCCTATGACGTCCGAATGTTTTACCGATTCGTTTTTTTGCATATAAAAACCTCTTTCTCATGATATCTCCGGGAAAGAGGCCTAAAACTCTACACAATCACTTCCTGCGTCGGCATTATCCGCATCAGGTTCGTGGGTTTGGGCATTCGCCCCTCTCAGCCGCAATTGCAGCACCCCAGGATTCAATATTTTATTGTTTGTTTATTACACCATAGTATGT
>WQWG01000080.1 GCA_009785435.1 Clostridiales bacterium | reverse complement strand
TTTATTTGTCGGCAATAGTTTTACCTTTCAGGGCGATGTTCCCGGACAATTGCAGACACTTGCAGGCGCGCAAGGTGTTGAAATTCAATACATAGATATTTCCAGAGGCGGCGCAACCTTAAACGATTCCAGACGCAATGCGATTCGCGAGATGGAGCGTCGGCAATTTGATTATGTCGTCCTGCAAGACCAAAGCATGCGGCCGGGTCTTGAGATTGACGATTTCTTAAACGATGTTGAAGCTTTAAGCGATGCCGCGAGAGCAAACGGCGTTACGCCTGTACTCTTCAGCCCCGCAGTAAGCGATGATTTTGAAATCCAAAACATATTAACTGAAATCTATCAATTTGCTGCAGAAGAGTTTGATGCGATCTTGATCAATGCGGGCGGTGCATGGGTTTATGCATACCAGATAATGCCGGGACTTGTACCGGACAAAGGCGGCAATCAAGCGTTTCTTGCTGCTTGCGTATTTGCCGGTACACTGTTTGATTTACAGATTACAGATATTCCGGAAACCAACTCCTACACAGGTAACGACACGATTTCTCTTGCGCAAATCGCGTGGGACTTTGTTCATTCTTCACGTTAATAAAGAGAGGTTACGCATAACTTGACTTAAAACGGGCAATCTAACAGTGAATACTGTATGGAGATGTGACGTATGCTTGTAAAAGAATTGATGACCACCGGGATATGTTGTGCCAGGCCGGAGGCTTCGCTCACTCAAATTGCCAAACAAATGAAACAGGAGAATGTCGGCGCAATCCCTGTCTGCAACGATCGCGGAGAGGTTCTCGGCATCGTTACTGATCGAGACATCGTCGTACGTTCTGTCGCGGGAAACAATGATTCTGCTACCGCGAAAGACATCATGAGTACCAATATGGTGTTTGCGACACCCGATATGAATACGCACGATGCTGCGCTGTTATTTTCAAAATATCAGGTCAGAAGACTTCCTGTCGTGTCGAACAATAAGCTGGTGGGCATGTTTTCACTTGCAGATATCGCGAGAAGAAGCCTCTCTGTGGACGAAGCCGGAGATGCCCTTTCCGCGATATCCAAAACAAACAGTCTAAGCTAATTATAGGTCATAATACATTGCAAATTCCAATGGATGCGGCCTTAGATTATACGCTTCAATCTCTTTTCTTTTATGCTCGATCCAAATCTGTATGAGCTTTTCAGAGAAAACGCCTCCCTCAAGCAAATACTGATGGTCGCGCTCAAGCGCATCGAGCGCTTCCCCAAGTTTTTTCGGAAGCATTTTAATTTTTGCTTTTTCTTCTGCCGGTAGATCATATAAATTCATATCGTATGGGCCGTACCCCTCTTTATGAGGGTCTATTTTATTTTTGATCCCGTCAAGCCCTGCCATCAGAATCGCGGCATAGGCATAATAAGGGTTGCACGTGCCGTCCGGGCTTCTCAGTTCAAACCGCTTTTCATCCGGTGTCTTCGCATACGCCGGAATTCGGATGACCGCGCTCCTGTTTGACGTCGCATATCCGATCGTTACAGGCGCTTCATAACCCGGAATCAGTCTTCTGTACGAGTTTGTGCTTGGGTTTGTGAACGCGCACAGTGAAGCGACATGCCTTAACAGTCCACCCATGAAATAATGCGCTTCTTGGCTTAATCCCGAATAGCCGTTTTCATCATAAAAAACGGGTTTTCCCTCTTTGAAAAGATGCATATGTACGTGAAGTCCGCTGCCGGCTTCGCCGTAGATGGGTTTGGGCAAAAATGTAGCGGTTTTACCCTCTTCCACGGCACAGTTTTTAATCAAGTACTTTGTCATCATCGTCTTGTCGGCCATCTCACACAGGCTACCACGTTCCACTTCGATTTCAACCTGCCCCGGCCCTCCGACCTCATGGTGATGGTATTTCACCTGGATGCCGCGTTCTTCCATCAAAAGCGAAATCCTGCTTCTCAAGTCGCAGAGCACATCCATCGGTGCTGTCATATGGTATCCGCCTTTGTGCGGTATTTTGTAGCCGAGGTTGTATGTGTCGTCGCCTGTGTTCCACTCCGCCTGCTCCGCATCGATCTTGTAATGTGACCCTTGTGGTCCCACCGAGTAGCTCACATGGTCAAAGACATAAAATTCAAATTCCGGCCCGATGATCATCTTGTCCGCGACTCCGGTTTTGATCAGATATTCTTCCGCATGTTTCGCGACATTTCTGGGATCCTGCTCAAATCGCTTGTTCTCTTTGGCACCGATTGAGTAAACATCTCCGATCATGGAGAGCGTTTTTATATTCATAAACGGATCAATGTTCGCCGTGGTAATGTCAGGGATGAATATCATATCGCTCTTTTCTACAGGCGCGAAGCCATAGTTTGAACCATCAAATCCGATGCCTGAAGTGAAAATCTCCTCTGTGAACCGCTCTGTCGGAATCGTTAAATGCCTCCATCTGCCGTGTAAATCGATCATCTTAAAATCGACCATTTTGACTTCATTTTCTTTGCAAAATGCAATGGCTTCTGATAATTCTTTAAACATTATAGAACACTCCTATCTTTCATTCGATTATTTGTAAATGGCAAAGTCGATCTGTCGCTCCACGACATCGGCTGACTTTACGATAATTTTAATTTTGTCTCCAAGTGAAAATATTTTGTTTGTTCTGCGCCCGATGATCCTGTATTTTTGAGGTTCATAATCATAAAAGTCATCATCGATCGAATCGACTCTGATCATGCCTTCGATTGTATTCGGCAATTCTACGTAAAGCCCATACGACATCACGCCACTGATCACACCCTCAAATACTTCTCCGATATGGTACGACATATATTCCGTTTTTTTCATTTTTTCCACTTCACGTTCGAGTTCTAATGCCCTTTTTTCTGTCGTCGAAGCGGTTTCCGCAGCATTTTCAGTCTTTTTCTTCAACGCTTTGATGCGGCCCTTGTTAAGCGGCGCTGCCAGCGTTTCTTTGATGATTCGGTGTATGATCAAATCCGGGTATCTTCTGATCGGCGATGTGAAGTGGCAGTAATATTTTAGCCCCAGACCAAAGTGTCCCTCACATTCCGTGCTGTACAGCGCTTTTTTCATTGCCCGCAACATGACTGTATTGACAACGCCCTCGTATGGTTTTCCGTCTACTTGGGTCAACAGTTCGCTTAGCGCGCGCGGATGGATGTTTTCCGCATTGCCTTTCAGGATCAAGCCAAAGTTTTTAATGAATACTTTAAACTCTTCCATCTTTTCCAATGAGGGTTTTGCATGGACTCGGTATACGAAAGGCGTATCGAGCCAGAAAAAGCGTTCCGCGATCGTTTCATTGGCGGCCAACATAAATTCTTCTATGATTTTGTTTGCGGTACGGCGCTCGGCAATGCCCACGGATTCAGCTTTTCCTTTTGAGTCAAGACGTATATAGGCTTCATCCAAATCGAAATTCAGGCTTCCTCTCTGCACCCGTCTTTGGTTCAGAATTGCCGCAAGTTCATTCATCAAAAGGATTTCCTGATAAATATGATCATATTTTTTGATCAACTTTGCGTTTTTATGTTCAAGAATATCGGAAACATCCGTGTATACCATTCTTTCGCACGAATGAATGACGCTTTCATAGATTTGATGGTTTACAATTTGACCATTTGGCGTAATTTCCATGTTGATCGACAACGTCAATCGGTCTTCTCCTTTGCTGAGGCTGCAAATCCCGTTGGATAGGGCTTTTGGAAGCATCGGTATGACTTGGTCGATCAAATAAACGCTGTTGCCTCGTTTAAGCGCTTCCTTATCCAGCGCGCCGTCTTCTTTCACATAAAAACTCACATCAGCGATATGCACGCCAAGAACATAATTGCCATCCTGATTTTTTTCGATCGAAACGGCATCATCGAGGTCTTTTGCATCGGCTCCGTCGATTGTAAACACCACTTTGTTCCGCAAATCGACCCTTTGGCTGATCTCATACGGTTTTGACATGGCAGATTTTGACTCCGCGATCACCTTGGCCGGAAACGCCTCCGTCAGGTTGTATTGCCGAATCAACGCCTTGATGTCGCTGCCCGGTTCTCCTGCCCTGCCGATGATTTCCGTTATTTTGCCCTCCGCGCTATATTCTTTGTCCGGGTACTTTACGATCTTCGCAACGACTTTGTCGCCCCTTTGCGCACCC
>WQWG01000079.1 GCA_009785435.1 Clostridiales bacterium | reverse complement strand
TCCGGATTTTCAGACCGGTGTCGTCTTGGCGCGAGAGCTGATCGACAGTGGGCTTGCGGCAAAGAAATTACAAGAACTACGCGAAATGTCGAACAGCTTCGAGGTGACAAAATGAGTTTGAAGTCAATAGACACCTTTTCCGCCGCAATCGCCGCGGAAAAGGCGCGTGGACGTGTACCTGTCATCCCGGATATCAAATGCATCTCACCAAAAGAGGGAGACCTTTTGCGTGGGCGTGACCCTGTCCAAGTGGCGGCAGACCTCGTCTCGTGGGGCGCTCCTGTTCTCTCGGTTGTAACGGAGCAAACACATTTTGGCGGCAGACCGAAACTGCTCCAATCGATCGCAGCAAGCGTCACGGTGCCTGTGTTGCGAAAGGATTTTATTCGTGATGTGGCTGGTTTGCACGAAACAGTAGACCTTGGGGCAAGCGCGGTGCTTTTGATCGCCGCGATCGTAGATGAAAAAACCTTAGCAATGCTCTACGAACAAGCCCTGCATCTTGGTTTGGAACCCTTTGTCGAAATCCACACCGCCGAAGAAATGGCATTTGCCAAGACCCTACGCCCCCGACTGCTCGGCATCAACAACCGCAACATTGTAAGCTTAGAGCTGGACAACGGCGGCACGGAGCGAACACAGCGCTTGGCGGAAGAAAAACCAAAAGACACCCTGCTCATCAGCGAGAGCGGCATTTTATCGGCGGAGGACGTGCGGCAAGCCGTTCACGCCGGCGCGGATGCCGTTTTGGTGGGTACGGCGCTTTGGCAAGCACCCGATATGCGGTCTATGTACCGGGAACTTCAGGAGGCAATTCATCATGAATAAACCGATTGTGAAAATCTGCGGCCTCATGCGGCCGGAAGATGTACAGATGTGCATGCGGCACGGAACGGATGTTTTGGGATTTATCGTAGACTATCCAAATCCGGTTTCGTGGAATCTAACGGTACCTGAGGCAAAAGAACTGATGGCATCGGTCAGCGCAGAAACAGAAACCTGCGTCGTCACAGGCGGCACGATCGAACAGGTATATGCGGTTGCGGAACAGCTTCGGCCAACCTATGTCCAGTTTCACTGGGAATCCACACCAACCGACACCGCGCGCTTGGTGGAACAATTGAAACCGCTGGATGTGAAGTTGATTCAAATCATTTTTCCCTATACCCCTGATTTGGAGCAGGCCGCAATCGATTTTTACCATGCGGGCGTCTTTGCATTGCTTTTGGATCCGCGTACACCGAATCACGCGGAACATGGCGGGACGGCAGATCTTGCCGTTTGGCAGAAAGTCCAAAGCGCTGTCCCCTGCCCTGTCCTATTGGCCGGCGGGATTACGCCGGAAAATGTGGCGGATTTGGTGAGTGGGTCAGACGTTTGGATGATTGACCTGATGACCGGCGTCGAAAGTGCGCCCGGTGTGAAAGAAGAGGAAAAAGTGGAAGCGCTCTTTCGAGCGCTTCGCACAGCTGATTAGTATGGTTTGTTTACCCTGTTACGCGGTCGATTTTCTTGACAGGAATCCACCGCTCAAAAGGCGTGTTTTCCAAATCGTCCGTGGGCAATATCAGACACACGTCCAAACCCTCGGCGATTTCGTAGCCGGACGTGGGAAGCCATTCCGAGTATAAGCGTTCTTCCATTTTTATGCTGGATTCCACGTCTGCATATTCTTCTCCAAAGAAGTTTTTCCCCGGAAACACTGCCCATGTATGGGCCGGGATGATGTATTCCTTGAGACTGCCGCTCTCCGGCAACGCGCTTGCGACGGCGATCATATAGGTATATTCAGCGCTTTCATCACGTTCAATCTCGATGCCAAAAAAGCCTGCAAGCTCGGGCAATTTAGGATTGCAAGCAGCGTTTAGCTCGTTCCATATTGTGCCAAAATCCAGCAAATCTCCATTCGCATCCTTTGGCGCGCCGTCCGTGATCGCTTTTAGCCACAATGCCTCTGCCTCTTCGTATGCTTTTGTCGCTTCGCTGCTCAGGGGCGCTGATACGCCCAAAACACGAATCGCGTCTTTTTTCTCGATTCTAAATTCCATTTCTTCTACACCCTTTGCAATCAATTTGAAGCTGATCATCGGGTAGGATTTTAGCAATGCGCCCTCCTCTTTCGCCCGCGACGGTGGTATGCCGTGTACGCTTTGAAAGGCGCGATTAAAAGCTGTCGGTGATGAATAACCATATTTCAGGGCTACATCAATGATTTTTTCATTTCCGCTTTGCAAGTCAACCGCCGCAAGTGACATTTTTCTGCGCCGGATGTATTCGGATAGCGGCACGTCAGCAACATAGGCAAACATTCGCTGGAAATGATACGAGGAACAACAGGCGATTCTTGCCACTTGCACATAATCGATTTCCTCCGTCATGTATTCTTCCATATACGAAATTGCCTTATTCAAACGCTCAATCCAGTCCATTTTTATCAACTCCTAAAGCGATTATAATTAATCCCAAATGATTTATCCTCTCTTTTTCATGCTCAGAAAAGAGAGGATTTCCTTTACATTTTGTCGGTTGAAACAGTCACAATTTAGCGGATGAAACGTTCACATTTTAGCGGATGAAATGCAACTGTATACAAACAATCCAGCGAAATCAATCCATTTCCCTCATAATCCCGGTATTCATATCAAGCTCAAAGGTTCTGTCTCTTGCGACGAAACCGTCTCTTAATAACACGATATATACACCCGCCACATCTGTTGGCATGATCTCAACAACGCGCTCTGCCTGCTGCGCGACATAGCGGCTGCCCGTCGCCTCATCGGTTGCCCAAACTGCGGGGCTAAGCAAACTCCAGCCGTGGTTAAAATTCCGTATCACGACTTCTGATGCATCAATGTCGATCGGGATTTGAGTTGTCTCCCCTGTCTCGGTATCTCTCATGAGAAGCCGAATCGCGCGATTTTCGCCATCGAAGAAGTTTACCATATAAAGGTCGACAATGAATTGATCATCGTCCGTTCTTCCCAACATACCCACATGGATCTGCTCCAGCAAATTGACGGTCTTCGTCTCCATGTTCAGCTCAAACACCCAGCGCCTCACAGTAGCAAACGTCGAAGTTGTTGTCAGCGCATACATTTGCCCTACACCATCAACAGGCTGCATTGTACTCCAATAAAAAGATGTTGATGAGGGCGACGACGGCGGAGATGACAAATTTTCATTCATCGCATCATCAAGCCGGATACGATGCTCCTCACCGGAGCCTATATTTCGTGCAAATAACCAAAGCTCTGTATTTGACCGAAGTGGCGTAATTCGTACCACTCTCTCCATTTGATACTCAAATAGCCCATCTGCGGTTGTCTGCATCGTATCTGTGCGTATGCTTT
Organism: Clostridiales bacterium; assembly: GCA_009785435.1. Taxonomy (GTDB): domain Bacteria; phylum Bacillota; class Clostridia; order Peptostreptococcales; family Anaerovoracaceae; genus WQWG01. Next base: position 835 of record WQWG01000079.1, on the reverse strand, counting down.
CTCTTGTCCAACCGGAATGGCCAAAATCGCCGCTTACCATTCGAAACAGTGCAGGCGTACCACGATTCGGCCCATACTGCTCAGCATACATAAACGAAGTCGCAAGAAGCGTTACGATTAAAACCAAGACGTTACAAAGCATGCGCTTGTTTTTAACAAGTCGAAAATACAGGTATCCGATCGCAGTATTGATGATATAGATCATCGGCACAACAATGATCTGCCCCAGCCCTACGTTTGGATACGCCCAAGACAAGTAAAAAAACAAAATCAAGAACGAATACTGAACAAATGGATACGCAATCGCATCCTTGGTATCGAGCCGTCCTGCCAAGCTAATCGACAACAGAATCCCGATCATCAAAGGCACTGCGAATAAAATAAAGCTCTCTCCCAAACCGATCAGAATGGGTATCGCAAGTATCACAATCGGGAGAATCATGATGAACAGGTTTTTCCTGAAATTTGTTTTTACTTTTTGATCTGTCATGCCTTGCACCTCGTATATGTATTGTAGAGCTTATTTCATCCCAATAAAAGCCGCCATTGCGCCGCGCTTCGTGTCGCTTCTTCTGTGGGAAAAAAACAATTCAGGATTGCACATGGTACACAATTCTGATACGTCAATGTTACTTTCAGGAACACCCGCTTCCATTAAAAACGCTATATTCATCGCCTTTAGGTCGCAATAGGCATTTCGGAGTGTCACTGTGAAAAAGTCATTGATATCTTCACCATATTGTTTATGAAACTGCTCATAGAAGTCCATACCGACTTCGTAACAGCATGCCCCGATTGCCGGGCCGATTGCCGCCTGAATGTCAGCGGCATTTGT
>WQWG01000078.1 GCA_009785435.1 Clostridiales bacterium | reverse complement strand
CTACCGAGACCACTGGATGCTTGCAAGCGAGTTGGGTAGGGATGGTTCTATCGGCACAATCGTCGTGTATTACATGGGAAATGTTATTGATCGATTTGAAGTGGCCGGATTGTGGTTTTCCCCAAGCGGTAGCAGGTGGCATCGGGCAGGAGACGACACACTTCATATCATTACAACAGGCGTGTGGCATAGAAGAGAGCTCGTCATGAACCTATCAAACTATGCGGTTTCATCCGAGCGGGGGCATTTTAATGTCAGGCTTATTGCACCCGCTATAATCATTCCGATCGCGATAATTACAGTAGCTGTACTCGTTGTGAAAAAATTGAAAACTTTTCGTAAAAATAAGCATCAAGACGTCAATTAAGGAGGAAACCATATGCGCTATTTCGGAACAACAAGAGCAATCGAACAACGGATGGAAAAAGCGTCACTAGAACCTTGCAAAACAGATCGGCAAGGCAATCCAACCATCGCTGTAAACAAATATGTGCGCGGCTTTGCAATCGCTGTCATTGTCGTTTCTATGCTGATTTTAATTTTGATTTTTATGCCGGGATATATGGAAGATTCATTGATCATGCTTGTATTGTCCATCATAGCCGTCTTTACGATTATGTTTTGCTTACGATTGTTGCTGTTCAAGTATACACTTTCAGACGATGGCTTGGTGTATCGATCATTCACAAAACAGAAATTCGGCTACGCTGAGATCAAAGAAATGTCAAAGATTAGTCTGACGCGCATCAGTACCAAATCACATACGGATGAGCTTACATTACAGATTATGGGGAACATCAAGATTCCGTACTGGATATTTGCCGGAAGTGACGAATTTGTACAGAAGCTGGAGAAAAAAATAGGCGTAAAATTTAAGCAACAAGAAGAATCGTCTGCGGACAAACTCAAACAATTTTTACGGGTTTTTATCCCGCTCATCATACTTGGCGTGATCCTATATTTCGCGCGGACATACTGAATCCCGGATGGGCGCAAAGATGTAAAAGAAATACGGCGTAAAGCAAACTGCTTTGCGCCGTAAAATATTCTGTCTTAAATGTTTGGATTCTACTTATTAATACCCCAAGCTTTCGCCGATGACGATGACTTCCATATGTTTGACAGCAAGCGACTTTTTATAGATGATACAAGCGACGCGGCAGATTCGATCCGGGCTGTCGCAATCATAGCATTTGTCTGCGTTGACCGCACATGGCGTTTTTATGTTTAGGCGTTTCGCGTTTAATGGGCCCCCGACATTTCTCGCATAGTCTATCGCCGATGCAAGATCGGGCTTGATTTTGTTGAAGCCAACAATAAAATAAGACGATTCGGGCGCATAAAACGATCCCGCAATCCGATTGCCGTGGCCATCGATATTCACAATTTCTCCCGTCTCAGCAATTCCATTTGCGGAGCAAATATAGACTTCAGCTGAGTTTGTAAGCGCTTTGCGATCGGCTTCCGGCGTTATCCAATGCCAAAGAACTTCATTTGTTCCGGACAGAGCGTCATAAAGCCCCATTTCTTTCAGTGTGATCGAGCCGCCGAACACAACCTTTTTGCCGGAAATATCAGCCACAAGGCTTTTAACGGCTTCTTCTTTTGTTTCAAAGTATTTTGCGGTAATTCCGCCTTTTTCCAAGGCTGAAAATAGTTTATCCAGATTCATCATAACAACAACCTTTCTTCAAAATTTTCGTATTTCTTTACTCAGAATCATAACACATCGCATCACCATGATACAAGGTCAACTGTATATTTTTTATCTACAGCATGTGACCGGCAGCTGATTTTGCCCAAAACAATTGACAACTTCAAACAATTTTGTAATACTAAAAATAAATTATACCCATTTAACTCAAACAAGAAAGGTAGCAAAGGTACTGGTTATGAAAAGCATGAAAAAAAGGTTTGCACTTTTGATGGCGGTCCTGCTGCTTTTGGGGTCATTCTCAACAGTCGCCGCCACCGAAATCGACATCTACGATGAACCGGCAGGAAGTTATGATTCCACGAACGGCTATGACGACACGGACGACTATGATGTCACAGAAGACGAAGCCGCCACAGACGAGGATAGCGACATCGATATCTATATCAATCAGGAGGCGGTGCATACTTCCGCCGGAATCAGTGTTCTGAGTTCCACGATTCCGCCTGAATTTGACATTCATACCGGTTCGCCTGTACAGAGCATACCACCGGCAAATTTAGAGTCCGGTGAGATTTGGACAGGGAAGTCTGTGGAATACAATAGCGACGGCACTGTCACCATAACACTTCATGCATGGGGCAATACATGGGGTGCAAATCAAATGCCGCTCTGTCCCTCTAACCCATATATAACCATTACGGATGATCTCGGCGAGTTTCACTTTGACAATACGACTGGCATCTTTCCGGGCAATGTAACACATGACATTAGCAACAACACTGTGACTTGGAGTGTCCACCAATCGGATATCATCGCAGGAGATGTGTCTGTTTCTTATGTTGTTTACTTGGATGAAACCGACTGGCAAACGGGCTATTGGTATTCAACAGGAACTGCTGAAGTGGAATTTTATCCGGTTACAGGCAATCCGTTTTATTGGACGAGAGAAGAAACCACAATCGATGCGTTCACAACCAGTATGAGCTGGAATAACGGCAATGGGCTAAACAGTGGAATGATCATAGACAATATATTCAATACCACGATCCACTTCGGCGCGAACCGCAACAGTCCGGAGGGGCAGAGTGCTGACACATCCATCTTCCCAAATCACTGGAACCATAGTGCCACGGTCAATGGTCAAACGTTCTACTGGCATCTTGAGTGGTTCAGCACAAATGATCCGAAAACGTATATATTCACCATCCGTGATCTGGAGGCACCGGGCGTCCATGTGACCTATGAAATTATTTTCGACAACCCGGGTGGAAATGCATCCAGACCGGGGGGCAGAACCCTTGTGAGTACAACGTATTTCCAAAGAGGATTTGTGGAGGGCAATCCGAGTTTGCCCTTGAACTGGGACGGAGAAGCCATCGTTTACACGTTGGACGTTGTCGCTCAAATTCAGTTACAGAACTATCCGCTGCCGGTGGGCAGTTTGCAAGTGAATAAAGCATTGGAGGGTTGGTTTGAGCTTGATTGGAACGTAGGGTCTGAAACGCCGTTTCAAGCCATATTGACAAACCAAGACGGTCTTTACGTAACATTTGAAGCAGAAGCAGGGATCAACCAATATACGTACACGGGACTTGTTGGCACAAGGGAACTGGCAACGGTCATTACATTCTCGGTCGATCACCCCGCCGTAATCGCAGGCATACCATCGCGTGAATCCGCTTTGCCATCCGCACCGGTTGTTCGATATTTTCTGGAAGAAATCTTCGAGGTTCATACGAACTTAATTCAAGTAACATACAGCTTCGGCATAGATGGTTTTATCATTGCTCCGGATGCCACCACGGCGGTAACCGTGACAAATGCATACCAGCATGGCGTTGGGTACTTGGAAGTGCATAAGCTGTTTGATGGATTTCCTTTGGACTGGGGCATAGACGATGAGACGGTTTTTTATGTGCGTATCTGGGACGTTGATCGTGGAAACTATCTGTTGTTCAAGGATTACCAAGGACCGGACGGCACATTTCAGCGTGTTGGCAACCATGTATTCGGACTAACAGAAGATTATCAGGGCATGCCGATCATGGAACTTCCGATCAGTGTCGATCAACCGCTCAGGCTTTCTCATTTATGGACATGGGGCAAGTATGAAGTGCGCGAGGTGCGCGTAGCAAGTCCCAATCCAATCATGAGCGAATGGGAGGCATTTTGGAACAGCGTTGATCTGGACCGTGACCCGACATTCCAAAATCGTCCGGGTGGCGTTTGGACAGACGGGATTTGGATGACAGAGACTTGGCTGGATCATTGGGAATATGTAAGAGAAATCACAAATGAAGCGACTTGGAATGCGGATGATGATTGGGTTTGGGGTGTCACCTATTCTGACAACAACGGCGTAAGAGAACTGCATTTTTACGAAACGATTCTTGTTACGATGACCAATCATTATAAATATAGTTCCGGGAACATGACAATCATGAAAGACTTGGCCGGTTTCCCTGAGCATTGGGGTGTCAATGAAGACACGGTCTTTCATGCAAAACTTTGGGCGCTTCGTGACCATATAGGCATAGG
>WQWG01000077.1 GCA_009785435.1 Clostridiales bacterium | reverse complement strand
TTGATGTCGCTGCCCGGTTCTCCTGCCCTGCCGATGATTTCCGTTATTTTGCCCTCCGCGCTATATTCTTTGTCCGGGTACTTTACGATCTTCGCAACGACTTTGTCGCCCCTTTGCGCACCCATAAAGTCTTTTTTTGCAATAAATATATCTTCATGCAGCTTACGGTTGTCCGGAACCACAAAGCCGGATTTTTTACTCTTTTCAAACGTGCCGACGATTTCAACATTCGCCCGCTTCAATACGTTTGTGATTTCTCCTGATGCCGAATCGCGTACAAATCCGTCACCGGGATGCACCAGAACTTCAACGATATCGCCATTCATCGCGCCGTTCAGGTCATTTCTGGATACGAATATATCTTTCATCCCGTCTGTTTCGGGAACAACAAAACCGAAACCCTTTTTTGTCTTCATCAAGGTTCCTGTGATGTTGATCGGTTTTGATTTTTTTCTTACATTTCTATTTTTTAAACCCATGTTTCTATTCTAACGCAAAAAGGGTGGAAATTCCACCCTTTGTACGAAATTATCGATTATTATTTATTGCTCCATCCGTTAGGCCTCGATGCGCGGGGCTGCTCATGTTGTTTCTGTTTACATTGTATGGCGTTTGGTTTCTTACTCCATCGTTTGGCCTGTTCATGTTATAGCCATCTCCAACTCCAACTCCAAAGTTCCCTCTTGTCATCTCTCGATTGTATCGGTCTATAGAATGATCATATCGAGCCGGATTTCTAGCGTATCCTGCGCATCCTGCCAAAGCGACAATAGCAATAATCAATAATGATACCAAAAGAATTTTACTATTTTTCAATGTTGTCATCTCCTCTCTTAGCTTCTTTTTTATTATCTGCAAAAAAAATTGTTTTAACCCAAATTAAAAAGGTAAGTTCAGGGAGATTCATTTTTACATTTTTAAAATCGTTCAAATACACGAAAAAACAAAGAGGGCTGTTCGCCCTCTTTATTCTTATCATGTTTTTTTAATGTACAAGAAAAAATTTGCATACACGCGAACTTTTAGTTTGCACGATAGCAGTTACAGAAAATGATCACCAGCAACAAGAAAAAGAATAATAAGCTGGTGTCAATTCCTTCGCCACCTAACAATCCACATCCGTTTGACATTTTTCATCACCTGCTTTTAATAAAATTTTGATGTCTTATACAATATGTCATTGGTATGGTATGTGTTACACTAATTTATTCGCTCAAATATTCTCTTAAAAGCTCTCCCAGAATCGAAATGCCACGGATGATTTTCTCATCTTCCATATTGGAGAAATTCAGTCTGAATTCATTGTTTTTAGCACCGCTCGGATAAAACGCGCCACCCGGTACAAAAGCAACTTTCCGTTCAGCCGCACGTGATAACAAGACTCTTGCGTCTTTGTTTTCCGGGAGCGTTACCCAGATAAAAAGGCCTCCTTTTGGAACGGTATATTTGACTTTTTCCGGAAATGTTTTTCGAATCGTATCAAGCATAACATCTCTTCTATGCTTATACAACGTTATGATTTTGTCGATATGGCGATCAAGATTGAAATCTGTCAGGTAATGCGCCATCTGCATCTGGCAGATCGCTGAAGAAGACAAATCGGCTGCGTTTTTCAGTACCAGAATTTTCTCCATGATCTCCTTGCGCGCGCATAACCATGCGACACGAAGCCCCGGACAAAAGTTTTTTGAGAACGTACCGATATAGATCACTTGCCCTTTTTGATCAAAAAAGCTTAACGGTTTTCTGAGTTCTTCTTCAAACGCAAGCTCGGAATAGGCCGCATCTTCCAAAACGGGGATATCATATTTGCTCACAAGCTCCATAAAAGCTTCCCGACGCGCGACAGACCAGCTACGTCCCGTGGGATTTTGATAATCCGGGTTGACGTAGATCATCTTGACTTTTTTACCGTATTTGTCAAGCGTCTTCCGCAATTCTTCAATCTTGATTCCGTCTTCGTCCGTCTCGACCGAAACAAGATTCGCCTCATGCGCCCGAAGCGCATTTACGGCACCCAAGTAGGATGGCACTTCGAATATGACGATGTCATCTTTATTGACAAAAAGCATCGCACTCATGCCAAGGCCTTGTTGCGATCCATTGGTGATCATGATTTCATCAAATCCGTAATTGACACCGAATTTTTGAAACATTCTTTCCGCGATTATTTTTCTGAGCGGTCCAAAACCGCTTGACGGAGAATAGCTTAAAGCGCTTTTTCCATCAAGCTCAAGCGTCTTTATGAATGATGCGCTGATCTCTTCGACAGGATACGTCTCGGATGAGGGAAATCCGCCCGAAAAAGAAATCATATCATCTGTTTCAACAATTTGCTCCATTGCATTTAATAATGATTTATCTTCCAGGAATTTCATCCTGTTTGCGTATTGCATGATGCCTCCCTGCCCGCTTGTCATACAAGCCAACTGTTCAGATATTTTTCCTGCTCTGCGGTCAGTGTATCGATCTCTATGCCCCAGCTTTCCAGCTTTCTTCTGGCCACCACATCATCGATCTCGCCCGATACATCGATCACTTTGTTGCCGATTTGTTTGTAATTGTTCATCACGTAGATGGCGGAAAGCGCTTGTACCGCAAAACTCATATCCATGATTTCTGCCGGATGTCCGTCAGCGGCAGCGATGTTTACGAGCCGTCCTTCCGCGATGATGTTGACATGCTTGCCATTTGGCAGTTTGTACCCCATGATGTTCTTTCTTGTTTCTTTCTTTTCAAGCGCTGCTTTTTCAAGGCCTGCCACATCAATTTCGACATTAAAATGTCCTGCGTTGCACAAAATAGCCCTGTCTTTCATCGTTAGCATATGCTCCACGGTGATCGTATGCGCACATCCCGTTGCCGTAACGAAAATATCTCCGAGCGGTGCCGCTTTCTCCATTGTCATCACGGCAAACCCATCCATCTTTGCCTCAATCGCTTTCACCGGGTCTATCTCCGTTACGATGACACTTGCCCCCAATGAAGCCGCGCGCATCGCAATGCCCCTGCTGCACCATCCATACCCGGCGACAACGACCGTTTTGCTTGCAACGATCAAGTTTGTATTCCGCATGATGCTATCCCATACAGACTGCCCCGTACCGTAACGGTTGTCAAACAGATACTTGCATCTGGCGTCATTCACAGCGACCATGGGAAACTTCAATATTCCTTCCCGCTCCATCGCTTTCAGTCTGATAACGCCCGTTGTTGTCTCCTCACAGCCGCCCCAAGTTTCTTCACCAAGGTCAGGCCTCTTATTATGAATCATGCCGACGAGGTCTCCTCCGTCGTCAATGATGATGTTCGGTTTGTGTTCCAATGCCATCTGAATATGCTGATCATATTCCGCTTCACTTGCGCCATGGATCGCGTATACTTTCATGCCTACATCCGCAAGTGCCGCTGCAATGTCATCTTGCGTCGAAAGCACATTGCTTCCTGTCACCGACATATCGGCACCACCTGCTGCAAGCACTTTACATAAATACGCTGTTTTGGCTTCAAGGTGAACCGACAACGAGACTTTCACGCCTTGAAACGGTTTCGTTTTTTGAAATTCTTCCTCCAGCCCGCTCAAAAGAGGCATGTTGTTTTTGACCCATTCGATCTTTTGATGCCCTGACGGCGCAAGCGCGATATCCTTTATTTCATATTGCTTCATTTTCTTCTACCCTTTCTTGGCAGTCTGTACTGACAATCTATTGCTGTACGCCTGTCGGATGAATCCCCTCTTCAAACGGATGAGCCGTATCGTAGTGCCCCATCAGTGAATCAGAAACTTCACCGTCTATGAGAAATTGAACCCTGTCGATTTCTTCAAAGCTTCCGATGAGCGAACTTACGATCTGGCTGATCAAAAGCCCCTCTTCAAGCGAACTGCCCGACAAGCCCGCGCCTACCATGTCGACATACGCTGTCCCGTTCCGCACCTCGACCGAATGAAACTGTATGCGGTCATTGATCATCGTGCCAACGCCGCTCTCCGGCGCAAACGGAACACGCCTCAATGCTTCGTCAAGAAGCGTAAAGTATTGCTTTCCCGGCAGGCTAAAAAGTGTTTGGTTTTGAAAGTAAAAAAGCGGAGGCAATGTTTGATCTCCTGTCTCCACATATTCCATATTGATGAAACACCAGTCTACGAGGAATACGAGTTCCTGATCCGGATCAATCCCATCGCCGCATCCTGCCAT
>WQWG01000076.1 GCA_009785435.1 Clostridiales bacterium | reverse complement strand
TTCTTCAAATGCGTCTGAGCCAATCAAGCCTTGATTGATCACGGTGAACACAAATTTGTCGGCCATACAAGCTCTGAATTCCTCCATAAGGTCAAAGGTGAGCGCCGCGCGGTGCGGGTTCTCCGTATGAAAAAACCCCATATGAGGATCCAAACCTGCCGCCTCCAGAGCAGATGTGCAAAGCTCTTCCAAAAGTCCGTAAGCGAAAGTCAAAAGCGCATTGATTCGGTCTGTGGGCTGTTTTGTTGACCTGCCGTTAAATGAAAACAGATCTTTATTCTTGACAATCAGATGGTCAAACGCAGCATGCAATTCCGTTTTTGCGGTTTTTCTGATTTCCTGCAAAGCATCCATGTCTCTGACAACCATGACCTCTCCCAGACATAGTTTGAGCGATTCGATTGTATACATGATAAACTTGATGTCCAATTGCTTCTCATACGTTCGGCTCATCAATCCCAAAAACCATCTTGAATTGAAGACTTTCGCCAAAATGATGCTTTTGGATATTTCCAGACACATCGCCGGATCCATAGCGGCTTGATATTGCTTGCGCCGAATAAAAGAATTGTCGTACGTTGGGCTTGTAATGCTTGAAATGAGTTGGCCGTCCGGGTGATGGATGTAGAGCCGGGTACCATGCCTCGCACAAGCGTCCATCAGGGTGGCACGAACTGGCGCGTAACCATAGTAGCAGATTGCCTCAATGTTGCGAAAGGATTCGCGGGCAATTTCTTTGTCCTCCAAGGTAACAACAAGAAAATTTTTGTCGATGGACATCACTTCGGGTGCGGTTATAAATACGGTTCTGTTTAGCTTTTTCATTGACGCCTCCATTGCTGCTGATGCAGCTACAAATCGTTTATGAATATTCTAGCCTTTCAAAAATGCATTTGACCTATCAAAGAGTATACCACATTTTTATCGAATATGATATACTTTACTGTGTAACATGATATCAATTCAATACATTGTAGATTTATAGAACGGAGATATAGATATGGAAAAGATAAGATTGGGAATCGTGGGCTACGGAAACATTGGCAGGGGCGTGGAAAGCGCCATACCGAGCTTCAGTGATATGGAACTTGTGGCGGTGTTCACACGCAGGCCTCCGGATGACGTTCAAGTAAAAGGAAACACCGAGGTTGTGCATTTTGACCGACTTCTTGACTATAAAGATAAAATCGATGTGATGCTTCTTTGTGGAGGGTCTGCAACCGATCTTCCGGAGCAAACGGCAAAACTTGTGGCTGATTTTAACACAGTAGACACGTATGATACGCATGCGAAAATTCCGGAATACTTTGACAAAGTCAATCAAGTCGCACTGAAGTCGGGGAAAACGGGCATTATTTCCGTCGGATGGGATCCGGGGCTTTTCTCGATGGTTCGTATGCTTGCGGGCGCGGTTTTACCGGATGGCACAGACTATACTTTTTGGGGCAAAGGCGTAAGCCAGGGGCATTCGGACGCCATAAGGCGTGTAAAAGGGGTTAAAAAAGGCGTGCAGTATACGTTGCCGTCGGAAAGTGCCATCGAGGCCGTACGAAGCGGAAGCGTTCCTGCGTTTACCACAAGACAAAAACACGTTCGAGAGTGTTTTATCGTTGCGGATGACGGAGCTGACCCGAAAGTGATTGAAAATGAAATTAAAAATATGCCGAACTATTTTGCGGATTACGATACAACCGTGCATTTTATCTCTGAAGAAGAGCTGCGCAAGCAGCATTCAAAAATGCCTCATGGTGGGTTCGTTTTCAGGACGGGCTTTACAGGCGGCGGAGAGAACAAGCAAATCATCGAATTTTCATTGAAACTTGACAGCAACCCTGAATTTACTTCGAGTGTTCTGGTTGCTTATGCAAGAGCAGCGTATCGTTTAAATAAGGAGGGTGTATCCGGGGCGAAGACTGTATTTGACATACCGCTTTCCTATATTTCGCACATGAGCGGTGCGGAATTGCGTGCGGCTCTTTTATAAATATGCTAAAATAATTGTGAAGCGGAAGGGGTGTTGTTGATGCAAACGAGAAAAATATATAGGTCAAACGCTGATTGTGTTTTTGCCGGTGTTTGCGGTGGACTGGGAGAATATTTTAATATAGATCCTGTCATTGTGCGCATCATTTGGGTGGTCGTGACACTGATGGGCGGCGCGGGCATTTTGGCTTATATCATCGCATGGCTTGTCATTCCAAAACAAAATGACGGAGTTGTGGAGCAGAAAAATTCAAAAGGATGCCTGTATGCGATCTTGATACTGATTTTGGCCATTATAGCAACTTCGATCCTGGTTCCAATCATCAATGTCCTCTTAAACGTTGTGAGATTTGGAACCGGTCACATCGGGCTGCAGCATACAATGGGCGTAGGGGTCGTTCCAGCGTTTGGAGTGCTTTTTATGGCAGGGAGCGCTCTGGTGACGATTGCTGCGATCGTACTCATTGTTTACTTGATCAAAAAAGCAGGCAAGAGAGATGAATGATATGAGAAACATAATTGGAGGAGAAAATGATCATAAAACCAAAATATAGAGGATTTATCTGTACGACGGTTCACCCGGTCGGATGTAAAAAGAATGTTGAAGACCAAATCGAATATGTAAAGACAAAAGGCAAGATCGCAGGGCCGAAACGAGTACTTGTCGTAGGCGCGTCTACAGGGTACGGCCTTGCTTCGCGCATTGCGGCGGCGTATGGGTTTGGGGCGAAGACCATCGGCGTGTTTCTTGAAAGGCCGGGTACATCACAGAAGACGGGTAGCGCCGGTTGGTATAACAATGAATATTTTGAAGTCCAAGCAAAAAAAGACGGACTTGACGCAAGCAGCATAAATGGTGATGCGTTTTCAAATGAAATAAAGTCGCAGACCATTGAGCAGATCAAGCGCTTGATGCCGGAGGGCAAGGTCGATCTGGTCGTATACAGCTTGGCGTCACCGAAGAGGACAGACCCCGAAACGGGACAGGTTTACAATTCGGTCATAAAGCCTGTCGGAACTGCATTTTCAGGAAAGACGGTTGATTTTCATACAGGAGAGGTGTCCGACATTTCGGTTGCGCCCGCAAGTGATGATGAAATCAGCGAAACGGTTGCCGTGATGGGCGGAGAGGACTGGAAACTTTGGATGGAAGCGCTTCAAAGCGCAGGCGTACTTGCGGACGGTGTCATAACCGTAGCATTTTCGTACATAGGCCCTGAGGTTACACACGCGATTTATAAAGACGGGACGATTGGACACGGCAAAATGGATCTTGACAAGAGGTCGGATGAAATCAACGACATGCTCAAGGGCAATTCCGGAAAGTCCTATGTTTCTGTGAATAAGGCTCTTGTGACACAGGCATCGGCGGCAATCCCCGTTGTGCCGCTCTACATCTCTTTGTTGTTTAAAGTCATGAAAGAGAAAGGCATCCACGAAAATTGCATTGAGCAGTTGTATCGACTGTTTGATGAAAAAATATACAACGGCCATATGGTCACCACAGATGAATCCGGCAGAATCAGGATAGACGACTTGGAAATGCGCGAAGATGTCCAAAGCGAAGTTTTTAAACTTTGGGATCAGGTTGATTCCGGAAATATCCATGAACTGTCTGATGTCAAAGGGTTTCGAAACGAGTTTTTCAGACTGTTTGGGTTTGAAAGAAGCGATGTTGATTATGAAGTTGAAGTCAATTTAGAGGAAGTATTGTAAATGAAAAAAGTGTATACAGGCAAGACAAAAGATGTTTATTTGATGGATGACGGCAACTATTTGCTGAAGTTCAAGGATGATGTGACCGGAGCGGACGGTGTTTTTGATCCGGGTGCCAATCAGGTTGGTTTGACGATTGAGGGCATGGGGCGCACAGGCGTCCGCATGACCAAGTTTTTCTTTGAGAAAATCGAAGAGGCCGGTATTTTGACGCATTACATAAGCGCTGACATTGATAAAGCGGAAATGATTGTAAAACCGGCAACGTTTTTTGGAAACGGACTGGAGGTAATCTGCAGACATAAGGCGTCCGGCAGCTTTGTTAAAAGGTACGGGGCATATACGTGGGAGGGCATGGAACTTGATGCTTTGGTGGAAACCACGTTGAAAGACGATGCCAGAAATGATCCGCCAATTACAAAAGATGCGCTTGGCGTATTGAATATTCTTACAAATGACGAATATGAGCAGCTGAAGTCCATGACGCAGCAGATCTCCAAAATCGTC
>WQWG01000075.1 GCA_009785435.1 Clostridiales bacterium | reverse complement strand
CCAGCTGATGAGTACGATCGGCCTTGTCAGAAAAAGCCTGAACCCGGGACTTGAAATACAGGGCGTCATCCTCAGCATGTTTGACGGCCGTACAAATTTATCGATTCAGGTCGTTGAGGAAGTGAAAAAACATTTCAGAGAAAAGGTGTACACGACCGTCATTCCAAGGAATATAAGGCTTGCCGAAGCCCCAAGTTTTGGCCTGCCGATCACAGAGTACGACCCGAAATCAAAGGGTGCCGAAGCGTATCTTGAATTTGCGGAAGAATTTTTAGAGCTGGAAAGTGAGACGAATTGATGGCGGGTGCGAAAACAAGAGGACTGGGAAAAGGCCTTGACGCATTGTTTGGTGATGTGGGGATCGAACCGCAAGCATCGAAAGAACAAGTAAAAGAATCGAACGTGTCTAAAGATTCGGTTTCACTGATCGATATCAACGAGATAAAGCCAAATGCTTCCCAACCAAGACAATTTTTCAACGAGGAAAAAATAGATGAACTCGCTGCATCGATTGCGGTTCACGGCATCATTCAACCGATTATTGTAAAGCAAACGGAAAAAGGGTTTGAAATCATAGCCGGAGAGCGTCGTTGGCGCGCCGCGAGGAAAGCGGGGCTGAAACAAGTTCCGGGCATTGTCAAAGAGCTTACACCGGAGCAATTGATGCTTGTGGCGCTGATTGAAAACATACAGAGGGAAGATTTAAACCCGATCGAAGAGGCGGAAGCGTTTCAACAAATGTGTAAAGAGTTTGGATTCACACAGGAAGACGTGTCCAGAAACGTTGGAAAGAGCAGGCCTTATATCACCAACTCGTTAAGACTTCTGAAACTTCCTGAAGAAATACAAAAGATGGTTTTGGAGGGGAAACTCACGAACGGCCATGCCAGAGCGCTGATCAACATAGACAATGTTAAAAAACAAGTCTTGATGGCAGAGAAAATCATCTCAGAAGAGCTATCGGTCAGAGAAACGGAAAAGCTTGTTCAAGAAACAGACGTAAAAAACAAACCAAGCCGGAAAAAACCGCTTGAAAAGCAAACGGATATTGTAAACATAGAAGAAGAACTCAAAGAAATATTGGGGACAAAGGTTTCGTTGAAGCACAAAGGGAAACGCGGAAAGTTAGAAATAGACTATTTTAGCCGCGATGAACTTGAGCGGCTGATTGAAATCTTTAGGAGTTTAAAATGAAAAGTGAAATCATATCCAAGGCGCGTCGTTACAACGTGCCTTGTCTTTACAACATCAATGGGCAGGAACAAATCGTTTGCGTCATCATCCACGGTTTTGGAAGCAGCAAAAACAGTGTTACAGCAACGATGATGCTTGAAGAACTGCCACGTGCAGGGATTGGCGCGATCGCCTTTGACTTGCCCGCGCATGGGGAAAGCGAAGTAGATGGTGCGTCTCTGCGGCTTTTCAATTGTCTTGAAGATTTGGAAGCGGTTGAATCGCGAGCACGCGCACTGGCGCCGCAGGCGGAGATCGTTTATTTTGCATCCAGCTTTGGCGCGTACATCGCGCTGATCTATCTTTCACAAAAAAAACAAGGCAAACCTCGTGCCTTTCTGCGTTCACCGGCGGTGAATATGCCTGAAATTTTGAGCCAAGGGCTGACGCCGGAACTCCGGGCGCGTTTGGAAACAACAGGGGAACTTATCCTGGATAAAGACGTGTACGGGTATGCTCGTGATCTGAAGCTTACGCAAGGCTTTTTCGATGATTTGCAAGGACACGATGTCTTCACGCTCTGGCGGGAAGGCATGGCCACGCTTTACATGGTTCATGGCGAAGCAGATGAAACGGTTCTGCTCAGCGACGTCCAATCTTTTGCAAGGCGGTTTCATGTGCCGCTCACCATCGTGCCGGATGGAGACCATCAGCTGTCAATGCCGGGCATGCCGGAGTGTGTGTTGAAACTGGCAACGGCGTTTTTTTCTCAACAGATCCCATCGTCACTGTAAAAAAATGTAAAAAACATATGCGCAGTATACGGCTACAAAGATAGCGCCCTCATATCGTTTCAGTTCTCTGTTTGTCGTTGAAAACACCCATAAAAGTGCAGTTGAAAACAGCATAAAGGCGATATCAATGCCGTTAAATGCTGTTGTTGATGCTGCGCCCAATAAAACGACAGGCATGCCAAGCACGATGCACGTATTGAATATATTGCTGCCTACGATGCTGCCGATCGCAATGCCATTTTCGCCTTTTTTGGCCGCGACGATGATTGTTACCAGTTCCGGCAGTGACGTTCCAATGGATATGATGGTTACGGATATGATTTTTTGACTAAGCCCAATATGAACGGCAAGACTTGAAACATGGTCAACAACCAAATGGCTTCCCAAGATAATACCGGCCAATCCCAGCAAGATCATCACAATGGACTTGAAAACGTTGTATTTGGGCATTTCGTTTTTCTTTTCACCTGTTTTGTTCAATACAACGGTTATGAGATAATAGATGAATACGCAGAAAAACAACAGGAGGATCATGCCGTCGGCTCTTGTCAGCGTATTTGTCTGGGCGGAGTCAAGCAAACCATCCAAGAACAGTACGGACACACCGATCGTGATCAAAAACAAAATCGGCATCTCTTTTTTGATCACGTCGTCCTGAATTTTAAATGGCTTGATTAGAATCGCGATGCCTAAAATAACAGAGATGTTGACGATATTGCTGCCGAACACATTGCCAAACAGCATGTCCATATTGTTGGACAAATGAGCGTTGAACGCAATCGCCAGCTCCGGTGCGGATGTTCCAAACGCAACGATCGTCAAGCCGATCACGGTGGTTGGTATTTTAAAATTTTTCGCAAAAGAAGATGCGCCGTCTACAAAAAAATCGGCGCACTTTATTAAAACAATAAAGCCAACAACAGATAACAAAATGTGTAATGCAATGTCTGATGAAAAGTTCACTGGCACGTTGTCTCCAAATTCGTTGATAAGCTTAGTATTTACCGCTTTGTTTCTGCCTATACCTTACCATATTTCACAAGCCGGTTAAAGTGTTTTTTATGAACGCTTCGAAAAAACGGCGCGGTTTCAACGTTTTGAAATCTTGTAGATGGCGTTTATCGCTGCCTTGATTTCTTTTTTTGAATTGAACGGCGAAACGCTAAGCCTGATGGCACCTGTATCCCATGTACCGATCGTTTTATGCGCAAGGCCGGCGCAGTGGTAACCTGCCCTGACGGCGATTTTAAATTCGCTGTTTAAAATTTGCGCAACCTCTTCACAGCTTTTGTTGTCTATATTGAACGTGACCATGGCGGTTTTTTGGCTGCAATCGGACGGGCCGTATACGGTGACACCGCGCATGTTGCGCAGGCTTTGATCGAGTGGCTTGATCAAACGCTCTTCGTAGTCTCTGATCGTTTCAACACCCAGATTCCTGACAAAGTCCGTTGAAAATCTGAGGCCGACAATTCCGGGAGCGTTTACCGTTCCGGATTCATAGCTTTCCGGAAGCTCGGAAGGTTGTCTTCTGTTTTTGGATTCCGTTCCTGTTCCGCCCTCTTTCAATGGGCGCGGAGCAAGGCCATCCCTCATAAACAGAGCGCCTGTTCCAAGGGGGCCTAAAAGGCCTTTGTGTCCGGGAACCGCAAGCAGATCGATGTTCATCTCGTCTACGTCAATAGGCACACATCCTGCGCTTTGGGCGGCGTCTACCATAAAGATCAGGTTTTTGCTTTTGGCGAATTGACCGATCTCGTGGATTGGCATGATGGTGCCGACGACATTTGAAGCATGCGTGCATACGATCATCTTTGTATTCGGTTTGAGCGCGTCTTGGATTGCTTTTAGGTCTACGCATCCGTCAGGCGCACACCGTACGATCGAATGCGTCACACCGGAATCTTCAAGCGCTTTCAATGGCCGCAACACGGAATTGTGTTCCATCGCCGTTGTTATGACATGGTCTCCGTCATTTAGCATGCCTTTTATGCCGATGTTGAGCGCTTCGGTGGCGTTTATGGTAAAAACCACTCTTTCAGGCCGGTCGATGTTAAAAATTTTCGCCAAAGACATTCTGGCTCTATGGATCTCTTCCCCTGTACGCATGGACATGTCATGTCCCGATCTGCCGGGATTGCCGCAATAATCGGACATGCAGCGGCTCATCGCCGCGATCATTCCGGGCGGCTTTGGAAATGAAGTCGCGCCATTATCAAAATAAATCATACTATAAAAAACCTCCCGCTTTTTCATAGTATGCAACGGGAGAAGTTTTGGTTTCCGGTTTTTGTGGTGCTATAATTAAGAATTGCAAAATTGTTGT
>WQWG01000074.1 GCA_009785435.1 Clostridiales bacterium | reverse complement strand
TGATGAAGTCCTTCTTCCATTTTGATCACGTCCCCCTCATAGACTTCTTTCCTATTTTTGTCATACCAGCCGGTACACAGCATAGGCAGAAACTCTATGGGTTCTTGTTCGCGAAAATCATAAATATACAGGACACCGAAAGAAAGGTAAGAATAAACCGTTCTCTTCGTATCATCAGTGATTTCTGGTTGCTCCAAATCTTCGGGTGAATACATTTTCTTTGCTTCATCGTCCCAGGCTCTGAATTTGAACTCTCTCATAATCTGCTTCTCCTTTGAGCGTATTTACTTCTTTGCTGCTTTTTGTGCCTTAATTGCGTTCAGTACTTTTTCCGGTGTGAGAGGCATTTCATGGAATCGAACGCCAATCGCATCATATACTGCGTTAAAGACGGCCGGAATGGTAGGCTGTATCGGGCCTTCTCCTGATTCTTTTGCGCCATATGGTGCAGACGGGTCAAAAGAGTCTACGATATACGCGTCGATTTCAGGCATATCCATCGTCGTTGGCATTTTATAGTCATGCAACGATGGGTTAACAAATCTTCCGTCCGGAGCAATCTTCATTTCTTCATAAAGCGCTTGGCCAAGACCCATTTGGATAGATCCGTGAACCTGACCTTTTACGCTCATTGGGTTGATCGGCACTCCGCAGTCGCCGGCTTCAGTGATTTTGGTTACAGTGACTTTTCCTGTGTCCAGACAAACGTCAACTTCCGCAACCTGCGCACTTAGACCAAAAGTAGGGGAGTGGCCGATGTTTCCGCCCTGTACGATCCCTTTTCTTCTTGGAGGCGTGAACTGTCCTGTACAAGTCAATGGGCCATTGGACTCGATATACGTGGTAACAACCTCGGTCCAAGGAACTTTTTTCTTGTTGCCCTCAAAGATGGAATAGAACATGCCATCTTTAACAGCGACTTCGTCGCCTCTGCACTTCATGAGCGCAGCTGCAACAGGGAAGAGCTCCGCATTGACTTTTTCTGCTGCTTGACGAATCGCCCAGCCGGCAGCAAATGTCAAACGGCTCGCGAACGTACCAAGGTCAAACGTTGAAAGTGTCGTATCACGGGTAACCGTTTTGACATCTTCTGATTTGAGGCCCAGTGTTTCCGCAGCCATCTGCGCCATAACGGTATCGCAGCCCTGTCCGATATCGGTTGCTCCGCAGAATACGGTCGCGCCGTTTTCTTCGTCGATTTTGATCGTTGCAACGGTATGCGGCTTATAGGAAAGGTAAAGCGTGTAAGAAGTTCCGGAGATGTAGTATCCGCCGGACATTCCGATTCCTTTTCCATAAGGAAGTTTGCCTTGCTTTTTCAAGAAGTCGGATTTTTCAACAACGACTTCCAAGCATTTTTTGTACTCGGAATGTGGAACGTACATCTGGCTTTTCGCAGTATAGCCGGATTCGATCGCATTCAGCATTCTGATTTCAAACGGAGTCATACCGAAGTGTTTCGCCGCTTCATCAAGCATCTGCTCCATTGCGAATCTGGGCTGTACGCCACCAAGACCACGGTGCGCTCCGGCAACCGGCTTGTTGGTGTAAATTCTCTTGCCGTCAAATCGGACATGAGGTACTTTATAAGGGATGTGAACCATGGATGCTGTGTAGAACAGAACGACGATTCCCCATCCTGCATAAGCGCCACCCTCCATAAGGTTGGTGAAATCAACAGCAGTGATCTTTCCTTCTTTATCAAAGCCCATTTTGAACTTCATATAGCAAGGATGACGTCCGTTGTTTGTCGCAAATACTTCACTTCTTTCATAAGTGATTTTGACAGGACGGCCAATTTTACGTGAAAGGATCGAAGCACAGAAGTCAGCCTGTGAAGCAACGCCTTTTCCTCCGAAACCGCCACCGATCAACGGAACGGTAATTCTGATTTTGTTCATCGGCATTTCCAGAACTTTTGACAGCTGCTGGTGCGTATAGTGAGGAACCTGACAGGTTGCATACAAATGAAGCTTGCCTGTGTTTACATCAAAATCCGCAATGGCTGACTGAGGCTCTATAAATCCATGGTTGACATAAGAGGAATAATACTCTTGCTCCAATACAAAGTGAGACTCTTTCAACGCTCCATCCGGATCGCCATAGAGCTGCACGCCCTCATAAGCGATGTTGTTTGGCGAGTTTTCATGGATACGCACGTCATCTCTCTTGATGGCTTCTCTTGGGTCAACAAGCGCTTCCAAAACTTCGTATTCAACTTTGATCAATTCCAGCGCTTTTTCCGCTGTTCTCTCATCGATGGCCGCGACCGCAGCAACAGGCTCGCCCCAGTTTCTGACTTTGCCGTTTGCAAGCGCATGCTCGTTTGCGTTGTGCGGAACGATGCCGTAAGGGATCGGGCAATCTTCGCCGGTAATAACCGCAAGAACGCCGTCCAATTTCATCGCTTCGCTGTAATCGATGCTTTTGATTTTGGCGTGGGCATGAGTGGTTCTGAGCAATTTTCCATAAACCATTCTTGGCAGCACCAAGTCATCGGTGTATTGGACTTTACCGGTTACTTTCGCAGCACCGTCCAAACGGGGTAGGTTTCTGCCAACCTCTGTAAATTCCCTTGTGTAATCTTTATAATTACCATATTTGTTCGAAACTTCGTACATTTTGTTGCTCATTTATTTCACCTCGCCTTTCGCTTTTGCCTGTACATAGGACTCGATGGCGTCAAAGATCAGGATGAATCCTGTGCATCGACACATATTGTTCGACAAAGCGCGTCTAATGTCGTCTCTTGTAGCCTTTGGATTCGTGTCTACCAGTGCTTTTGCGGACAAAATCATTCCCGGCGTACAGAAACCGCATTGTACAGCTCCGTGGTTTAAGAATGCTTCTTGCAACGGATGCAATTCGCCTGTTTCTTGGGATGCAATGCCCTCAATCGTTGTCAGTTTTTTACCTTGACAAGCGATGGCAAGCTTAAGGCAGCTCAATACCGGTTTTCCGTCAAGCAGGACAGTACATGCACCGCAATCCCCTTGGCCGCAGCCTTTTTTTGTTCCGGTCAATCCGGCTTCTCTTCTGAGGACATCAGCAAGAATATCCATTGGCGTTACCGCAACTTGAACGTCCCGGTCGTTGATGTTCAGTGTAATTAATTGTTTTTTCATTCTCTTTACGCCCCCTTTGCCGCTTCATAAGCTTCTTTGGTCAGCCTGCGTGCAAGCGCACCGATAACATCTTTTCTGTATTCGGCTGAAGCTCTTACATCCGTGATCGGTTTTGCTTCGCTTTGCGCTGCTTCTCCGACTTTCTGAATCAGTTCTTCTGTCAGTACCTGTCCTTTCAACAAAGCAGGAACCGCTTCGGAGATCAACGGACGCAAGTAGACGGAACCCATGACCAGCTTCACGTCTTTGATTTTATCGCCATCCAGCGTAATATTCACCGCCATATTGGCAGCGTCAATTTCCATTGCATTTCTGAGTCCAATGTACCCATATTTGCAAGCGGATTTTGGAGCCGGCTCAGGTAAAATGAACTTTGTTGCAATTTCGCCGGGCTGAAGTTCGTTTTTACGATTTCCGGTAATAAAATCTTCTACCGGAAGCTCTCTGTCGCCTTTCTTGCTGCTCAGCACGACTTTCGCGCCATAGGCAACAAGCGATGCCGGCGTTTCTGCGGCAGGCGAGGAGTGACAGCAGTTTCCACCAATGGTTGCTGCCATTCTGACGGAAGCTCCACCAAGCTCACCGGCTGCATAAGCAAGCGCACCGTATTTTGCTTTTAAGTCTTTTGAGAATTCAATTTCAGCAATGGTTGTACATGCGCCGATTTCCGCGCCTTTTCCTGCTTCGCACTTGATTCCTCTCAGTTCCTCCAAGGAGCCGATGTCAATAATTGCTTCTGTTGTGATCATGCTTTCTTTCAATTGGATGATCAGATCTGTTCCTCCCGCCATAAGCTTCGCTTTTGTCCCCAGCTTCTCTGCCAGTTCCAAGGCTTCGCTTTTTGTTTTTGGCGCATAATAGTCGAATTCGCATAAAATGTTCAATTCAAGCTACCTCCTTTTTCTTTTTAATTTAAGTTAAGTTTTATTTTATTTCAACAATGCACTTGCAATTGTCTTCTGTGGGAATTCAACGACATTTTCTACGATAAACGTGCCTCGGACATCTCTGAAATATCGTTCAATTTTTGCTTCTCTGCTGTAGCCTGTTCCGCCGTGGATTTGGACAGCATTCGTTCCGGCTTCAACGCCGGCTTTCATCGCATACATCTTGGTAAAAGCTGCATCCATGATGTAGTCGCCTTTTTTATCGAAACATACGGCAGATTGATA
>WQWG01000073.1 GCA_009785435.1 Clostridiales bacterium | reverse complement strand
TGAGCTGAAAATCGAAAATCCGGTCATACAAATCAGGGTTTTTACGAAAAATATCGCGTACGCGTTTTCAAATATCGCGGCGCTGTTAAATTACGGCGCTACGTTTGCGATCGGATATCTGTTGTCCATTTATTTGCAAGTTGTCATGGGGCATACGTCACAAATTGCGGGGCTGATCTTGATTGCTCAACCACTTGTCATGGCGGTTTGTTCACCGTACGCAGGCAGGCTTTCGGACAAAGTATCGCCGTTTAAGCTTGCATCGTTTGGTATGGCGCTTTGTGCGGCAGGAATCGTCATGTTGATTTTTATCAATAGCGATTATCCGCTTTGGCTGATCATCGCAGCGCTTGTTGTGACCGGAATCGGAGTTGGTTTCTTTTCATCTCCGAACACAAATGCCGTCATGGCTTGCGTGGAAGAGAAAGATTACGGCGTCGCATCGTCCATCCTTGCGACCATGCGCTCCATCGGGCATACGTTGAGCATGGCGATTGTTACGCTTATCGTCAGCATGTACATGGGCGGGAGCGCTCTGACAGATGCCGAGCCGGAGGTTTTGATCCAAACGATGAGAGTTTCATTCATCATATTTGCGGTGATTTGCATCGTGGGCATATTTGTTTCAGCAAAAAGGAAGTCGTTAAATTGTTCCAAATAACAAAAACGGTTTAAAAAAACAAAACGAATTGTTGACAAGCAACAAAGAAAATGGTAATATGGATTCAAGTTCATAGCAAACCGTTGAAGAGGGAGTAAAACTGATTGGCGATTTCACAGAGAGTCCGGGATGGTGGGAGCCGGATAAATGCAGCAGCAGTAAATGGGCCTCAGAGGGCAAAGCGAAAGGTGTTCAAACTGAGTAGCGGCGACGCGAAGCCGGCGTAACGGGCTAAGGGTGTGATGGCACTCTGCAGAGAGGGCAAATGTAACAGTTTGCTAAACAAGGTGGTACCGCAGGTTAACGCTTGTCCTTGTACAGGGCGAGCTTTTTTTGTTGTATAGCGACTGCGCAATGGTACTGCTAAGCAGAGAACCCCTTTTCAGAAATAATTTTTTAAAGAAGAGAAGGAGAAAGAAAAATGGAAAAGGTAAATTTCAAAACGTATTTAAAAGACTATCCAAATGCACAAGGATATTTCGGGGAGTATGGAGGCGCATATTTGCCGCCTGAACTTGAGCCGGCCTTTCAAGAAATCAATGAAGCGTACAAAACGATATGCCATTCGGCGCGGTTTATCAAC
This sequence comes from Clostridiales bacterium, assembly GCA_009785435.1. Classification (GTDB taxonomy): domain Bacteria; phylum Bacillota; class Clostridia; order Peptostreptococcales; family Anaerovoracaceae; genus WQWG01. The sequence goes on along the minus strand of WQWG01000073.1, from coordinate 3,070 downwards.
GAACTGCGCAGAATCAGAAAAGAGTTTCAAGGCAGGCCAACGCCGGTTTACCACTGCGAGAAGCTGTCAAAAGAATTCGGCACATCTCAAATTTACCTGAAAAGAGAAGATTTGAACCATACGGGCGCTCATAAAATCAACCATTGTATGGGAGAGGGTCTTTTGGCAAAATATATGGGCAAGAAGAAACTGATCGCGGAAACAGGTGCCGGGCAGCACGGCGTTGCACTGGCCACAGCGGCAGCGTTTTTCGGGCTGGAGTGTGAAATTCACATGGGAGAAGTGGACATTGCGAAACAGGCGCCAAACGTAGCAAGAATGAAGCTTCTGGGCGCGAAAGTTGTGTCCGTTACACATGGCCTGAAAACCTTAAAAGAGGCGGTGGACTCTGCGTTTGAATCTTATTTAAAAGATTATAAAAATTCGATTTATTGCATTGGCTCTGTTGTAGGGCCGCATCCGTTTCCGATGATGGTCAGGGATTTTCAAATGGTCGTAGGCGTTGAAGCTCGCCAGCAGTTCATGGAGATGACAGGATATCTGCCTGACGCTGTCGTCGCGTCCGTAGGCGGTGGGAGCAATGCCATGGGATTGTTCTCTGCGTTTTTAGATGATCCCGTGGACATCTATGGTGTAGAGCCTATGGGGACAGGAACAACGCTTGGAGAACACGCAGCCTCCATGACTTTCGGTGAAAAGGGCATCATGCATGGGTTTGAAAGCATCATGCTGAAAGATGAAAACGGCGAACCTGCACCTGTCTATTCCGTCGCAAGCGGACTGGATTATCCGTCGGTCGGGCCTGAGCATGCGTTCCTGCATAGCGTGGGCAGAGTCAAATATGATTCGATATTGGATGATGAAGCGGTTGATGCATTTTTTAAACTTTCCAGGATGGAGGGCATCATTCCGGCCATAGAGAGTGCGCATGCGGTGGCGTATGCGATCAAACTGGCTCAAAGAGAAAACAATCCGGGCTTCATACTCGTCAACCTTTCAGGAAGAGGAGACAAGGACATGGATTATATATTGGAAAAGTACGCAGACAGATTGTAAAGAAGTCTGTTCAATAGGAGGATGAACATGCAAAAGAATAAGAGAGTCGTTACAGTTATCCCGGGAGACGGAATCGGTCCGGAATGTATCAATTCCGCGATGCAGATCATTGCTGCGGCCGGTGTTGATATAGAGTGGGAAGAGCGTCATGCGGGAGCAAGTGTGTTTAAACAGGGCATCCCATCGGGCGTTCCTGCTGACACGATCGAATCCATTAAAAAAACACGTGTGGTTTTAAAGGGGCCGCTGGAAACGCCGGTCGGATTTGGCCAGAAAAGCGCGAATGTAACATTGCGCAAACTCTTTGAAACGTATGCCAATATTCGTCCCGTACGGGAATTTCCGGGTGTTACAACCCCTTACAGCGGGCGCGGCATAGACTTGGTCGTTGTCAGGGAAAATGTAGAAGACCTGTATGCCGGCATTGAGCATATGCAAACGCCCGGCGTGGCACAATGTCTTAAATTGATTTCACGCAAGGGTTGTGAAAAAATCGTCCGTACAGCGTTTGAATTTGCGAGAGCAGAGGGAAGAAAATCCGTTGCTTGTGCCACGAAAGCCAACATCATGAAACTGACCGAGGGTTTGCTGAAAAAAACATTTGAAGAGATCGCCCCGGAGTATCCGGAGATTGAATCTTGGCATGTCATTGTTGATAATTGCGCGCATCAATTGGTGAAAAAACCGGAGCAATACGACGTCATTGTGACCACCAACATGAACGGCGATATCATTAGTGACCTTACGTCAGGTCTTGTGGGTGGCCTCGGCTTTGCGCCAACCGCGAATCTGGGGAACAATGTGGCCATCTTTGAGGCTGTTCACGGCTCTGCGCCCAAATATGCCGGCAAAGATGTGATCAACCCGACTGCGGTCATCCTTTCTGCCGTGATGATGCTCAGGCACATCGGCGAATTTGATGCGGCAACATTGATCGAAAATGCAATTATGGTTACAATTGAAGAGGGCAAAGCGCCAACCGGAGACATCGTTGGCTACGACAAAGGCGTTTCGACCAGCGTATATACAAAAACAATCATCGATAATCTGGGGCGTAAACCCGCAAAATCGCAAGCCCGAGATCATCAACCGCTTCAAATGCCGAATGTATCCAGTGATCCTGTTTTTGTCATCCCAAAATCAAGGCGCGTCATTGGAACGGATATTTTTGTTGAGTGGCCTCAAGATGCCGAGTCGCTTGGCAATAGCTTAGATAAAATTGTAGAAACATCGGATTTTCGTCTGAAAATGGTTTCAAATCGCGGCACGAAAGTGTATCCTGTGGGTGATGCTTCTCCCGACTGTGTTGACCATTGGCGTTGCCGATTTGTATTGCGAGATACAGAGGCTGACGCATCGTCCGAGCAGATTATCGAGTTGCTGAACAGAATTTCTGCGGTTCATCGATGGATGCATGTAGAAAAATTGTTGGAAATCAATGGCGAACCCGGCTACACCATGGCGCAGGGTGAAGATTGATTGACGGTGTAAGCATCAAAATTCAATTTATTTCGGTAAAATGTAATGACATACCAAGCCAAAAATGATACAATATTCACTGCGGTAAACGTTGTATCATTTGTAGTTGGGGGATAAAATTGTTTGATTTTTATGCAATTTTGGCGAATATACCGTATTTGATAACGGCGCTTGGCGTCGTTAACATCTTTATTGCGCTGACAATTATATTTCTGGAAAAAAAAGACCCATCTGCCACGCTTGCTTGGATTATGGTTCTTTTTTTGCTACCCGGCATCGGCTTTGTTTTGTACCTTTTGATTTCAAAAAATATGTCCCGCAAGAAATTGTTCCAGCTTTCCAAATTCGAAGAAGAGGTGATCAGGGAAGCGCTTACAAATCAAATCAAAGAAATTGATGACCATTCGTTTGAATTCACGACTGTGGAAGCGAAACGATGGAAAGATATGATCAAATTAAACCAGACCTATGCAAATTCATTTCTGACGCAGGACAACAAATTATCGGTGATGACCGATGGCGTGCATATGTTTGA
>WQWG01000072.1 GCA_009785435.1 Clostridiales bacterium | reverse complement strand
GTCCACATCTTGTAAAAATGTTTTCATAGGTTTCGTACATGGTGTCATAGCTCTTGTCGAGGTTTTCGTAATCTGTATCGAAAGAGTATGAGTCTTTCATGATAAATTCCCTGCTTCTCATCAATCCGAAACGCGGCCTTGCCTCGTCTCTGTATTTGTGCTGAATCTGATACAAGTTGAGCGGAAGCTGCCTGTACGAGTTTACTTCGTTTCGAACAACATCCGTAAAGATTTCTTCATGTGTCGGCCCAAGACAGAAGTCTCTTCCATGGCGGTCTTTTAGCCTCCATAGTTCAGGCCCGTACGCAGACCATCTGCCTGATTCCTGCCATAGTTCCGCCGGCTGAACCGCTGACATATTGATTTCCTGCCCGCCTGCGGCGTCCATTTCTTGCCTCACGATGTCTTCTATTTTTCGAAGCGAACGGTATCCAAGCGGCATAAATCCATACACGCCCGATACCAGTTTCCTGATCATTCCTGCCCGCAGCAGCAATATATGGCTTGGAATTTCCGCTTCGCTTGGAACTTCACGCAATGTTCTAATGTGCATTTTTGATAGTCTCACAGTTGTCTCCTCCGTTTAATTAATAGTATACGTATTTGAATTTAGGTTCCAAGATGCGGAAAAATAACCTGTCGTACAAGGGTGCATACGGTCTGAGCCGCAATCCCCTCTTCCCTACCTGTAAACCCCAACTTCTCCGTCGTTGTCCCTTTTATGTTGACTTTGTCTTCGCTGATGCCGAGCGCGTTTGCTGTCATTTTGATCATTTCATTTCGATATGGCGCGATTTTAGGCCTTTCCGCGATGACCACTGCATCTATGTTGCCGACCTCGTAGCCTTTTGATGCCACAATTTCCGCAACCTTTTCAAGCAACAACAGGCTTGCGATGCCCTTGTATTTTTGTTCATTGTCCGGGAAATGCTGACCGATGTCGCCGCAGCCCGCGGCACCAAGGAGCGCGTCCATGATGGCGTGAATCAAAACATCGGCGTCCGAATGTCCTGAAAGTCCCTTTTCAAAAGGAATTTCTACACCGCCCAACATAAGTTTGCGTCCGGTTTCGAACGCATGAACATCAAACCCCGTTCCGATTCTCATCTCTTGATTCACAGGCAAATCACCTCGTGTCGTTATCTTTATGTTGTCATAGGAGCCGTCGATCATATGGACTGTATGTCCGGCTCTTTCTGCAAGGGTCGCATCATCTGTACCGTAAAACCCGTCCCGGTATGCCTTTTCATACGCTTCAACAATGAGCTTTTTTTCAAAAGCTTGCGGCGTTTGAACCGCATACATCAGGCTTCTGTCCATGGTCTCGGATTTTTCTTGTTCCGTCTTCATGCGAATTGTATCTTTGACAGGAACGGCACAGACAACGGCCTTTTTTTCGATGACAGAAGCGATCGTTTCTTGTATCAACGCCTGTGTGACAAACGGTCTTGCCGCATCGTGAATCAGAACATAGTCCGTATCTTCAGGCAATTGTTTCAATCCCTCATAGATCGAGTCTTGTCTTTCTTTTCCTCCGACGACGACGGCAGCGTTTATGCCGCTTGCTTTCAGCAATGTTTCACATTCTTTGTGATAGTCCGAATTCGTAACAACGATGATATCATCGATGTCGCTATTTTCTCGAAACATTTCGGTTGTTTTGAGAAACATCGGTTTTCCGTCTATGTTCAAGTATTGTTTCGGAACGCCTGTATTCATCCGGCTTCCGATGCCTGCCGCCGCTATAATCACGGCAATTTTTTTATTCTTGTGCATAAGTTACATCCACTACTCATAGGTCACATGACGGTGGAATTTTTTCGCAGATTGCGGTTCTAAAGGCAAATTTCGTACCGGAGCGTACACAGAAGTACGCGAGGACATGGAATTTGTCTTTAGGTTCCAATATGCGGAAAAACAACCCGTCATTATTATTTGATTTTCGCGAAAATCATTCTACCTGCCGACGTCTGCAGTACGCTCGTCACGGACACTTTCACGGTTTGTCCGATGGACTTTCTGCCCTCTTCAACGACGATCATCGTGCCGTCGTCAAGATAGGCTACGCCTTGATTGTTTTCTTTTCCCTCTTTCACAAGGAACAATGTCATGTCTTCCCCGGGCAGGACGACCGGTTTCAGTGTATTCGCAAGTTCGTTTATGTTCAGGACGTCAACCCCTTTGATCGAAGCCACTTTGTTTAAATTGAAATCGTTTGTAACGACCTTGCCGCTTATCAGCTGGGCAAGTTTTAACAGTTTGACGTCAACCTCCGGAATTTCATCAATGGATTTCTCTGCGATCGTATTGTAGATCTCGATTCCATATTCAGTCTGAATTTTGTTGAGTACATCAAGACCCCGTCTGCCCCTGTTTCGTTTCAGGGCATCCGAAGAGTCTGCAATATGTCGAAGCTCAACAAGTACAAATTCAGGAATGACGATGTTGCCCTCTATAAATCCGGTTTTCATGATGTCGGCGATTCTGCCGTCTATAATAACGCTTGTGTCAAAAATCTTCGGAGAAGCATCTCCTTGTTTGCTTTTGGGCTTTGGCGTGGCTGCACTTCCTTTTCTGAACGCGATCCATGCCGGAATGAGATCCTTGCCCTTTTTATTCGCGATGACAATGCCCAAGTATGCAAGAATGATATAGGTTATGATCGTCAATATGATATCAAGGTAAAAAATTTGTAAGCCTTGATAGATTTGACTGATGAGAGAGGCAATGACAAGTCCTATGATCAGTCCAAAAGTCCCGGTCAATATATCATTTGCCGAAACAGCTTGAAGATCTGTCTCGATCGTTTTGGCTACCTTAGCGCCGTGTCTGCCGATGGCAGGCGCAAGTCTGAAAAATATGAATCCGAAAGTAAGTGAAAATATCGCAGCAATGCCTAGTCGCTGCATCTCGGTCACCTGAAAGGCGATTATATTCTCACTTAGTGCAACAAGAGATTCTGCCAGTAAAAAAACACCATATCCCATGGCGATTCCTACTAACGTAAATACGATTTTTATGAGCCTTCTTAACAACCTGCACCCCCCTTTCTGATGTTAAGTTGTTGAGGCGGCAAAAGAGATGGGTTGGATAAAACGAAATCTGCAACAAAAGCGAATTCAAATTTGGACCGTTGTCCAAGCTGCGAATCTGTGGCTCGCAGCTTTCTTGTTTTTAAATTGCTTTGTCGACGATATTGTTCGCGTCGTGCATATCGATCCCCTTGATCAATATGATTTCGCTTAATAGAATTTGTTTCGCGTTGGACAACATTTTCTTTTCGCCTGTGGACAGCTTCTTTTCTCTGTCCGTGCGCATCAAATTTCGCACAACTTCAGCAACCTGAATCACGTTTCCGGTCTTCAGTTTTTCCATATTCTCGCGATATCTTCGGTTCCAGTTGGTTGACATCTGGCTGGACTCTCCTTGCAAAGTCAGGATAACTTGTACCAGTTCCGCGTCTGAAACAACGGCTCTGACACCGATATCCTTGCTGCTGTCAACGGGAATCATGATTTTCATATCTCCACAAGGTACTTTTAAGATATAGTATTTCCTGATTTCGCCAAGAATTTTCTTCTCTTCAATTTCTTCGATTATCCCTGCGCCGTGCATGGGATAAACAATTTTGTCCCCAATCACAAACATGTTTTTCCTCCATCTTTTCCCTTATTCAGTATACCTCAAATTCCAATATTTTGTCAACATATACGAATACAAATTTTCTAGTTTATCATATCGATTTTTGACTGTCAATAGTAATTTTATACACGCTTTTGATGGGTTCTACTTCATAAAGGATATTCGGAGATCGCTTCTTGTACATGTTTCGCGCCGATCAGCTTGATTGGTGAATTTTCAAGCTTGATCGCGTTTTTATAGGGCAATATGATTTTTTCAAATCCCATTCTTGCGGCTTCTTTTACGATTTTGTCAGCGTTTTGAATGCTTCTCAGGTCTCCTGTAAGCCCTATTTCTCCGAGCGCGATCGTTTTCTGCGGGCAAGGTCTGCCTTTGAATGTTGAATGTATGGCGAGCGCAACGGCTAAGTCTGTCGATGTCCCCTCCGGCTTCAAACCGCCAACGACATTGACGTATACATCCTGATTGATCAGGGAAATGCCTGCTTTTCGATCAAGCACGGCCAAGATCATATTGAGTCTCGAAAGTTCGATTCCGATTGCGCTCCTCCGCGCAAAGCCTACATTTGCAGGGGAAACAAGCGCCTGAATTTCGAGCAGCAGCGGCCTTGTCCCCTCGTAAACCGCCGTCGTGATCGATCCTTCCATGCCCGCTTCCATGCCGCTGATGAAACTCTGTGAAAGGTTCTCGATTTCAATGAG
>WQWG01000071.1 GCA_009785435.1 Clostridiales bacterium | reverse complement strand
ACGATCAATGGTGAAATCATAGAACATGTGGGCGTCAATGAAATCGTCATCAAAGCGAGTGGTGCTTTTTTGACACACCTCAACGTTTCCATCGGCGGTTGCTTTATACAGCGTTTCAGCGGCGATGGCATTCTCGTTGCTACGCCGGCCGGAAGCACAGCATACAACTATTCGCTCGGCGGATCCATTGTGGATCCACGCTTAAACCTGCTGCAAGTAACACCGATCGCTCCGATGAATTCAACGGCTTACCGTTCCTTTACATCCAGCATACTGCTGCCGCCGGGCTTATCGATCGGAGTGGCTCCCGAAAGCGAACAAGAGCATTCGATTGCGATCAGCACGGATGGATTTGAACATCGATACGACAACATAAGTCAGATCAACATCTATTTTGCGGACAGCATCGTAAACTTGATCCGGTTTGAATCGTATGATTTCTGGAACAAGGTAAAAACCAAATTTTTAGACGGAAATGACCGGCAAAGATGAGCAAATTCACATACACGGTACAACCTGCCGATGACGGATATTCCGTAAGAGACTTAATACGGCGTAATTTTTCTTTTTCATCGCGTTTGATGACCAAGCTGAAGCAAAACGATTGCATCTGCCTGAACGACGAGCCTGTGCGCGTGCATATCATCCCAAATCCGGGCGATACCGTGAGCATCAGTCTTCCGGAAGAGCAAAGCGATTTTACACCTGAAAATATACCGATTTTTCCGGTATTTGAAGACAACGACTTGCTCGTCATCAATAAGTCTGCGGGCTACATCGTACATCCCACAAAAGGGCATTACGCGCATACGATTGCAAACGGACTCGCCCATTACATCATCGAAACAAAACAATCTTTTAAAATCAGGTTCATCAACAGGCTTGACATGGATACATCAGGCCTTCTTCTGATCGCCAAAAACGGCCATTGCCAAGACGCAATCGTTAAGCAGATGACGTACAATAAGGTAACAAAGAAATACATTGCTGTCGTGAAAGGCATTTTAAAAGATGACAGCGGCACGATCAACTTGCCAATTGGACGCATCGAGGACAGAATCGAACGCGAAGTCACGCCGGACGGCCACCCGTCCGTAACACACTACACGGTGCTTGAAAGATTTGAAAAAGGGTTTTCGTTGGTCGAACTGCGCCTTGAAACGGGAAGAACCCATCAAATCAGGGTTCATCTATCGCATATTGGCCACCCCATCATCGGCGACCATCTCTATGGCGGCGAAAACGTTCTATTGATCGAAAGACAAGCGCTCCACGCGCACTTTGTTTCGTTTGAGCATCCCATCACAGGCAACTTAATCGAACTGTCAGCCGAACTGCCCGCTGACATGCTGAAACTCATCGAAAAGATCCGAACGTAATCAACGCCATTATTTTAATAATTGCTGTACGTATTCCACATCCGACGGCGTCTTAACATATTGGCCGCCTCTTTTTTGCCTCGTTTCTCTGCCTTTTCCTGTGATCAAAACGATCGTGTTGTCATCGGCGGTGTCGATCGCCTCTTTGATCGCTTCTTCCCTGTCGACGATGATTTCATAGTCACAGCCCTCACTTCTCACATGTCCCGCGATCTCTTCGCAGATTTTCATCACAGGCTCTTCACCGGCATCTTCTTCCGTTATGAATACTTTATTGGCATATTTTCCGGCGATTTCGCCGAGTTCTCTTCTTCTGCTCAAGGCTTTTTTGCCCGGACATCCAAACACGATCGAGATTTTTTTCCCCGGGAATTGTTTTTGGGTAGACGTGAATAAGGATTCAAAGCTCATCTGATTGTGCGCATAATCGACGATCACGCTAAAGTTTCTCTCTTTGCTCGTATAGATCTCCATTCTGCCGCTCACCTGCGCTTTTTTAAGTCCATTGTAAATATGATCCACGGGGATATCCAGCACATCGCATATCGCGATCGCGGCAAGCGCGTTTTGTACGTTAAATAATCCGGGAATCGATATTTTAAATTCCTGATCAAAACGATCGCATTTGACTTTAAATGAAATGTCCTTTTGGCTTACCGCAATGTCATACCCATAAATATCCGCTTCGCTTGTCAGTCCAAACGTTACAACGCTGGATGTATGAGCCTTTGCGTATTCCATGATTGTATCGATATGGTCGCTGTTCAGGTTGACACACGCAACCTTGCATTGGTTAAAAAGAAGCAATTTTGCATTGAGATAGTCTTCAAAATTTGGATGCTCAATATCGCTGATGTGGTCTATGCCAATGTTTAAAAAGCATCCGATGTCAAACGTAACACCGAGCGTTCTGTCATATTTTAACGCTTGGCTCGACACTTCCATCGATAAATATTCAATGCCGCTCTTCACCGCATTGTAAAAATGCTTATGCAGCACAAGGGATTCCGGTGTCGTGAGACGCGATTCTTCATTGACGACGCCGTCATACGTGTCGATGCTTGAAATGATAGCGCTTTTCGGCTTTTTACAGCTTTTCATATAATCATCCAGGATGTATTTCATAAAATAGGCCGTCGTTGACTTGCCTTTTGTCCCGGTGATGCCCACAAGGTTCAGCTTTTCCCACGCTTTGTCGTAATATAGATCCGCGATCAGCGCCATCGCTTTTCTGATGTCGCTTACAATGATATAGGGCTTGTCCGCGTCTTTAACCGCATAGACCACTTCCGAAATGTATGCAAACGCCCCTTTGTCAAGCGCGTCTTCGAGATATTCTTTTCGAAAATGGGCACCTTTGCACATGAACAGCGTATTCTTCTTTACATCTGTAGAATCATACGATATATATTTTACCTGGCTTTCCATTGCCGCATGTCCGGCAATGATTTCTACAACCAGCCCCTCTTCTTGCAAGAGAGAAACATATTCTTTTAGTTGATGTATTTTCTTTTTCATACTTTCTCCTTACATGCTTCCTCAGTCCATCGTCGGTTTGATGTTTTTTCCGGCCGCAGTGATCGTTTTCAGCGCCAAAGTTTTCATCGCATCGATGTAGAAGTCCTGTGAAAGGTTGTATAAATCCATCAAGCATGACAATTCCGTACAACCCATGATGACGCATTCGCACCCTTTCGCTCTGATTTCCTTTTCGACTTCCTTGAAATCTTCCGGCTCTATCGTTCCCCCGTTTTTGATGCCGTCATAAATCATCTTCATGATGCGTTTTTGGTTGTCTTCTGATGGTATCATCGGGATTAGCCCTGCTTTTTCCATCTCAGTTTGATAGATGCCCAGTTGGATCGTCCCGTCCGTTGCAAGGACACCTACTTTTGTGCCTGCGCCTTTCGTTTCTTTCACATCTTTGACGACTTCACGAATCATATGAATGATCGGTGTTTTTATTTCAGCCTGTAGCTTGTCCGCAAAAAAATGTGCCGTATTGCATGGGATAACGATATGACTCACACCGCTTTTCTCAAGAAAAACGCAGTCTTCCAGCAATTTCGCGTAAAGAGGCTGTGTATTTCCTGTTAACAACGCCTCCGTCCTGTCCGGCATGGAAGCATGATTCAGGATGATCATATCGATATGATCCTGATCTCGTTTTGCATCTGTATTTGATATGACCATGCCATAAAAAAGCTGCGTTGCCAAAGGACCCATCCCGCCCAGCACGCCAATGCGCTTTAACTGTTGATGCGACATATTATTCCCCCGATTTCTTGCCTAAATACTTGCGGTATTTATAAAAGTGTCCGAGCTGCGATTTCAAAAAACGCAACTTTCTCATCAATCCACCGTCATGCTTGTATAAGAGCGGATTCGCGTAATTCCCCTCGTTGATCAGCCTACGCATCCGCACTTTCTGCTCTTCGCTTGCGACATAGTCAAAAGCAACTTTTTTCGGAATGACAAGCCACAGAGATTCTTTCGTTACGATTTTACAATCTTCCCGTTTGTCGTCTATATAATCCTCGACGATATAACGCGCGATGTTTTCTCCGGCGTTTGTCACATAGTAATTGCTTCTTCCTTGCCTTGTATTGATTTCAAAGACTTTATACTTTCCATCTCTTCTGTCATACTTGATGTCAAAGTTTGAGTATCCGATATAATTCATGTCTTCCAAAAGCGTCTTAAACCTGTTTTCAAGTTCTTCATTGTGCTCTGTGATGATGACGGCGTGATTCCCAAGCCCGTGCGGCGTATGCTCCTCAAGCAAGACATGTCCGAGGCACATCATGCGAACCTTTCCATGCTTGTCCGAATAATTGGTAAGCACCCTCATATAGGAGTCATCGCCGGGTATGAAGTTTTGGATGATGACAGAATCATCATAACCCGAATCGTAAATGTTCCCTAAAATCCGCTCAAGTTCATTTCTGTCGGCGGTTTTATACACCTTTTTTTGCGTAGGAAAAGGATGTTTCCAGTACTCTATGCCATT
>WQWG01000070.1 GCA_009785435.1 Clostridiales bacterium | reverse complement strand
GCGTATTTCTTCAGGCATGTCTTCGTTCTTCAGATTGCAGTTGATGCCAATGCCAATGATCACTGCGTCGATCCGGCCACTCTCGAAGTTTGTGATCGCCTCTGTCAGTATCCCGCATATTTTTCGGCCGTCCAGAAATACATCGTTGACCCATTTGATTTGTGCTTCCATGCCACATACGTTTTGAATGGCTCTGCATACGGCAACAGAAGCAGCAGCGGTGACAAGCAGCGATTTGCTCGTGTCAAAATCAGGCCTGATGATCAAACTCATATAAAGCCCCGTTTTTGACGGAGAGAAAAATGTCCGTCCAAGCCTGCCTCTGCCATGCGATTGTTCCTCCGCAAGTACGATCGTCCCGTCTTTCGCACCGTCAAGCGCTTTTTCTTTCGCCGTCTTGTTCGTCGATTCCAAGATTTTATAGACATGAATCTTCTTTTCCGCGTCCGGGTATACCGCCTTGTTGATGAACGGAAGCATGCCTTGCGCGGACAGAAGATCGCTGTCTTCCGCAAGAATATATCCTTTATTTGTAGACGCGATGATCGGGTAGCCGTCTTTTCGGAGGCTTTCGATCGCTTTCCATACGGCCGCCCTTGACACCCCGATGTCTGTTGCCAGTGTTTCTCCCGATACCACTTGCCCTCTGGATTCTTCGAGTATCTTAAGCGTTTTGCCTTTTGCCGTGTCTGTTAATTTCCGAGCCATATGAAACTCCCTTTCTTTTGAATGGCAGAGGAATTTTCTTGCAGATTGCGGTTCTAAAGACAAATTTCGCTCCCGGAGCGTACACAGAAGTACGTGAGGAAGCGGGATTTGAATTTAGGTTCCAAGATGCGTGAAAATAACCTGTCATTAGAATTGACTGTTGTAAAGACCAGCATAAAATCCACCCTGCAGAAGAAGTTCTTCGTGCGTGCCTTTTTCGATGATGTCTCCATGATTCATCACGAGTATGAAGTCAGCATTCTTGATCGTCGAAAGTCTATGCGCGATGACAAAGCTGGTTCTGCCCTGCATCATATTGGTCATTGCTTTTTGGATGAGTTGCTCTGTCCTCGTATCAACATTGCTCGTCGCTTCGTCGAGGATCAATACGGCCGGGTCTGCAAGGATTGCTCTCGCGATCGTCAGCAGCTGTTTTTGGCCTTGTGAAATGTTTGAAGCTTCTTCGTTCAGAATTGTACCATATCCGTCGGGCAGCGTCCTGATAAAACGGTCTGCTTTTGCCGCTTTCGCGGCGTTTATGATCTCTTCTTCGGTGGCACTCTGCCTGCTGTACGCAATATTTTCCCTGATGCTCCCTTTGAACAGCCAAGTATCTTGAAGCACCATGCCAAACAAGCTGCGGGTATCCTTGCGTTTCATGTCTGTCACGTTTACGCCGTCGATCGTGATTCTGCCGCCTTGAAGTTCATAAAACCGCATCAGCAGATTGACCAGCGTGGTTTTTCCCGCGCCCGTCGGGCCTACGATCGCAATTGTCTGTCCGGCTTTGACGTCTACATTGAGATCTTTCATCAATACTTTGTCCTCTGAATATCCAAAACGGACATGCTCAAAACGGACATTTCCATCAGGATTTTCAATGACAATAGCGTTTTCAGGGTCAGGAACTTCTTCTTTTTCGTCAAGAATTTCAAAGACGCGTTCCGCAGATGCGACTGTGGACTGTATGATGTTCGCGATGTTCGCAGTCTGAACGATCGGCATCGTAAACGACCTCATGTATTGAATGAACGCCTGCATGTTGCCAATCGTAATGCGCCCCGTCGCAACCATATATCCGCCCAATACACAAACCGCTACATACGCAAGGTTGTTCACAAGGTTGAGCGCGGGCATCATGAGGCCTGACATGAACTGCGCTTTCCAGCCCGCTTCATACAAATCGTCATTTATTTTCTTGAAATCCTCGATTGAGGCCTTTTCTTTTCCGAAGAGTTTCACGATTTTATGGCCGGTGTACATTTCCTCGACATGCCCGCTCAAAAGGCCGATGTGCTTCTGTTGACCTTTAAAGAATTTTTGCGATCTCTTTGCGACTTGTACCGTCACAAAGATTGAAAGCGGAAGCGTCACCGCCGCGATTAGCGATAACAAAGGGCTGATCCAAATCATCATAACGGATATCCCGATCAGCGTAATTGCCGCGGTCACCAGTTGCGCCAAACTCTGTTGAAGCGTCTGCGCAATGTTTTCCATATCGTTTGATACCCTCGAAAGGATATCGCCGTAAGAATGGTCATCGTAATACTTCAGCGGCAGCTTATCCAGTTTCTGTTTCACATCGTTTCTCATCCTGTATACGGTTTTTTGTGAAACTTCCGCCATCATATAGGTCGTAAAGTACCCGCACACGGCACTGATGATGTATAAAACGGCAAGCACAATGAGTATCCTTGCGATGTATTCAAAATCAAAACCGGGCAGCAACAAATCCTGACGGTACGCTTCGATTCTGGCAAAAATCCCGTCCGCGATTCTGGTCGTCGCAAGCCCCATGATTTTAGGCCCGATGATCGCAAAAACCGTACTCACGACTGCAAGAACCGCTACGGTGATAAACGTTCCTTTTTGAGGTGCGAGATAGGCCGCAAGCCTTTTGATCGTACCTTTAAAATCCTTTGCCTTTTCGACAGGCATCGCAAGCGCGCCTGCAGGGCCTCCCGGCCGGCCTCCAAAGATTGGCCTCGTCTCTTGCGTTTGCGCATGCTTGTTTTTATCGCTCATTTGCAAGTTCCTCCTCTGAAAGCTGCGATCTGGCAATCTCACCATACACGTCACAGGTGGCAAGCAATTCTTTATGCGTACCGATTCCGGCGATTTCACCCTCATTCAAGACGATGATTTTGTCTGCTTCCATGATTGTGCTTACGCGCTGCGCGACGATGATCTGGGTCTGCTGTCCAATTTCTGTTTTCAGAGACGCTCTGAGTGCGGCATCGGTTTTAAAGTCCAATGCGGAAAAGCTGTCGTCAAAAATGTATATTTCCGTTTTTCGTATCAGCGCTCTTGCGATTGAAATTCTTTGTTTTTGTCCACCGGATAAGTTCGTCCCGCCTTGGGAGACTTCGGAGTCATATCCGTTTTCCATGTCTACAATAAAGGAATCCGCTTGGGCGACTTTGGCCGCATGTTCGACTTCTTCCTGCGAGGCATCCTCTTTGCCGTATCGAATGTTGTCCGCAATCGTACCTGAAAACAAGTTTGCCGTCTGCGGAACAACGCTTAACTTTTGTCTTAAATGGAGCGTCGATTGCTCTTTTACGTCTACACCATCCACCAGAACCTGCCCGGATTCCGCGTCATAAAATCTTGCAATCAAATTAACAAGCGTTGATTTTCCTGCTCCGGTGCTTCCGATGATCGCGGTCAGCTCGCCCGGCTGTGCTGTAAAGCTTATGCCCTTTAGAACAGGCTGCTCCGCGTCTTGATACCGGTACGTTACATCTCTGAATTCAACCGTTCCGTTCGTGTTTACGGTTTCAGTCGTTCCATTGTCCAGAATTGTTTTTTGGAGGCTAAGCACCTCATTGATTCGTACCGCAGAGACTTGCGCTCTCGGAATCGTCGCAAAGATCATGGTAACCATGACGATGCTGAACATGATCTGCATGGCATACTGCAAAAACGCGATCATATCGCCAAGCTGGATATGTTCCTGCGAAATGCGTATGCCTCCGAACCATATGATGAGCAGCGCTGTAACGTTCATGAGCAGGATCATAACCGGGTGCATACAGGCCATGATCTTGTTGATGCGAATCGCGATTTCTGTCAAATCTCTATTTGCGAAATCAAACCGTTCCTCTTCATATTTTTGGCGATTGAACGCGCGAATGACCCTTACGCCCATCAGGTTTTCCCGAAGGACAAGATTGATTCTATCCACATAGCCTTGCATTTTAGAGAACATCGGCATGATCCATTTTGCCATGATCAGAATAAACACAAGCATGACCGGCAGGACGGCTAGCAAAATCAGGCTGAGTCCCGTATCCACAAAGCGCGCCATGATGATGCCGCCGATGCACATAATCGGCGAAAAAATCATGAACCTAAAAATCATCACAAGTGTATTTTGTACTTGTGTCACATCATTTGTCGTCCTCGTAATGAGAGACGCCGTCCCGATTTGATCAAATTCATCGAGCGAATACGATGAAACGCGTTCAAAAATTTCATTTCTAATGTTTCTGCCGATGCCAAGCGCCGTTCTCGCAGCAAGAAAAACGCCGACAATTGAGCAACCTGAACTGATCAGGGCTACGAAAAGCATCACGGTTCCTCTGCGCAACACGTATTCCGTGTCGCCAAGCATCATGCCATTGTTCACCATGTCCGCAAGCAGAAGCGGAAGCATCAGTTCGGCGATCGCCATGCCGAGCATAAACGCCGTGATCAGCAGTATTGAAGATGT
>WQWG01000069.1 GCA_009785435.1 Clostridiales bacterium | reverse complement strand
CTACATGAATTTCAGAGAGAACTTGCCCGACGGTGGTACATCCTGTAAACAACACGGCAAGACAGAGCAATGAAACGCCAAGTGTTTTTTTCCAATTTTTCATATTCCAATTCCTTTCGTTGGGCTTCACATTTCACTCATGGCTTCTTCGTCAGCAACGACGGTGAGGCCGGAGTGAAGCTGCAGGATCGAGCCCGGGACTTTCGGTGTAATGTCGCCAAAAAGCACCGCCTTTAATATGCTTGCCTTTTGTTTGCCGCTGACACACAGGACGACTTTTTTTGCCTGCATGATGTTTTGGATCCCCATTGTGACGGCTTGCCTTGGGACGTCTTTTTCATCCGCGAAAAATCTTGCATTGGCTTTGATGGTGCTTTCTTCAAGGTCTACAAGATGTGTTTCTTTTGGAAAGACATCGCTGGGCTCATTAAATCCGATATGCCCGTTGAGGCCAAGGCCGAGCAACTGAATGTCCGCGCCTCCAAAGCTCTCGATTAAAGCATTGTATCTTTTGCACTCGGCGTTCATGTCTTTTGCAAGGCCATCCGGCAGGTTTGTATTTTCCGGTTTGATGTTGATGTGTTGGAATAAGTAATGATTCATATAATAATGGTAACTTTGATCGTTCGTTTTCCCCAGCCCTGCGTATTCGTCAAGGTTGATGGTTTTGATGTTTGAAAAATCGAGATCTCCGCTGTTGTAGCTTCGGATCAGGTTTTCATAAAGACCCAATACGCTGGAACCCGTTGCAAGCCCTAACACGCTGTTCGGATTGAACGTGATTTGCGAAAAGAAAAGATTGGCTGCTTTTCGGCTCATTTCATCATAGTTTTTTGCTTTAATAATCTTCATTACGACTCCCCCTCCATAAGATTTCCGGGTATATCCCTTTATCTTTCATCGACTGAATGGCTGAGACGACAGATGCTCTGTCCTCTCTATATGTGACGCCGTGCCATTTGTCCTGAGACATCAGCACTTGAAAACGCGCCTTGCTTTCATTGATCAATTGAGCGACCGCCGCAGGCAAGAAAAATTCACCTTTGAGCGGGTTTTCTTTTTGTATCTTGTCTAAAGCGGCAGGAAATTGTTCAGAGATTTCGTTCATAATGCCTTTTGAAAATCCCCAAAAATTCATGGATGCAACTGCGTTTTTCGGAACGCGTGACCACGTTTTCCCCTCGTCTTCCGTAAACATGATTTCTTCGTCGACCCACATGATGTTCGTTCGTTCCTCGATGCCGATGAGGAATCCGTCTTCTGAAACGTCGCAGATGCCTCTGGAAACGTGTCCGTTTTCCGTCAACGTATTTTCTAAGCGGTAACCGATCATGCAACACTTGCTGTCATCCTCCGCAGCAATCAAAAAATCATATATCTTATGAAACGCATCCGCGCCGTAAAAGTCATCCGCGTTGATGACCGCAAATGGCCCGTCTACAAGATGTCTTGCCGCAAGGACCGCTTGACAAGTACCCCATGGTTTTTCCCTGCCGCTTGGCACGTGGTAGCCTGTGGGCAGATCGGAAAGTTCTTGAAAGGCGTATTCAATGTCAATAAAATTTCCCGCCTTGTTGTCCATCAGGCTTCGGAAGTCGGCTTCCATATCCTTTTTGATGATAAAAATCGCCTTTTTAAACCCGGCCATGAAAGCGTCGTACAGGGAAAAATCGATGATGAGTTCGCCTCCGGAGCCGATGGGATCCATTTGCTTCAACCCACCATACCTGCTTCCCATGCCTGCTGCCATGATGATCAAAACCGGTTCTTTTGTATTGTGGTTCATTGTGCGCCTCGCTTTACAAAGCAGATTCGTTCTGCGGTTCTGTTTCTGTTAACAGTATAGCATTCGTCAATACACGGTGCAATCATTATCGCGTAGCGTCATACAACTTTAAGGATTACAAAAAATCGAAGCGTTGCCCTGCGATCTCTCAAAAGAAAGCGAAGCGCTCTCAACGAAAAGTGAAAAACCTCATAATGAGGGAAATGAGAACGTGGGTTCTAAAAGCAATAAAAAAAACAAACAAAGTGGGATTCATCTGTGGTATACTATTCTCAAATTTTGAAAGGAAGCAAAGATATGGTTTTTGGATTGTTTAAAAAAAGAGAAACCGCAGACGTTATTTTGAAAGGCGGTAACATATATACGCTCAACCCTGACGCTCCGTGGGCCGAGGCGGTTGCCTGTAAAGACGGGCGCATCATGGCTGTGGGTGAGCTGAAAGAAATAGAGAGTCTTGCGGGAAACAATACGGAAGTCATAGACCTTGAAAACGGAACCCTTTTTCCCGGATTTATGGACACCTGTGGGCATCCTGTTTTGCAGTCATTTCAAAATGCCTGCCTGATCCTTGATGAAGATATGTCGCAGGAGGAAGTTCTTGCCGCGCTTGCCGCGTACATCGAAGCAAATCCTGACAACGCCGCCTATTTCGCATACGGCTTCAATGCCGCATTTGTTCGGAACAAGCCAAAGGAAGAACTGCAAGAGGTGTTGGACAAAATATGTGCGGATAAACCCATCACGCTTCTTGATATCAGCGGATTTGACGGATGGTTTAACACGAATGCGATCGATCAGGTCAAAGCGGCAGTCGCCGAAGAAGAGGAACCGCCAATCGTTACGCTGCCGTATGTGTTGCACGTCCTTTCCCCGATCGATTTTGACCAAGTGCAGGCATCGGTACTCAACTTGGCCGCGGAATATTGTCAAAAAGGGTACACGACCGTATTTGACTGCGGCGCACCCGACTATTTACATACCATTTATCAGGAAATCATCATCGAAATGCTTCAGGAAGAGATGCTGAAACAGCGATTTTGTGGCTCGGTTCTTGTAACAAGGAATGTTTCCGCTGATTATGTTTTCAAAAAGCTTTTGCAAAAAAGAACCTCCTGCGTTGAAACAGCAGAATATATCAACTGCAATGTGCTTAAATTGATGATCGACGACACCGCCATTGCGGAAGAAGACAACTTGAAAATCACGCCGGATGCACTGAAAGCATTTGTTGCACAGGCAGCCGATCAAGGGTTTGATATCCATATCGATGCCACAGGAAAGAGCGCGGTATTAAGCGCGTTTGAAGCTGCAGCCCTTGCAAGAGCTGCGGGAAACAGGAAGTCGCATGTTACCATCGCTCATGATTGCGCGCTGTCTGCAGAGGAAAAAATGGAACTTCATATCGACAATGAGTTGTGTGAAATCGCACCCACTTTGGGCGATTTCAATCAAAAATACAGAGGCATAGAAAGCGCAGAAAACGTGAATGACGCAATCGAAAAATTGACGATCGACGCCGCCCTGCAATTGGGCATCAGTGATGATTTCGGCTCGGTCGAAGTCGGAAAATATGCAGATTTTGTCCTGTTTGAAAACAATCCCCTTGATTGCGACTTGCCGACGTTTCGCGGCCTCCCCGCGAAGATGACGGTGATCGGGGGAGAGGTCGTTTACAACGCGAAAGAAGACCGTCCGGAGGACTGGAACGAAATCTTAAAGGAAAGACAACAAGAGCACATCATAGAATAGGGCGCTATTCATTCATAAGCTCAAGCAGCTGTGTCGTTTTTTTGGCAGCCAAAAGGGCGATTGCGCCGTTTGTCATCTCAATTTCTTTTTTGGCCTTGTCGATCCGCTTGATGTTTTTTACATTCACGACAAAAGACTGATGGCAACGATAAAAATCCGAACTGAGTTCCGCGACTTTGCTGAGGGAAGCGTAACATTCGATCCGGCTATTTTCCGTGTGTAAAATCAGCTTGTGGGGGATGTGATGAGATTCGAAATACAGAATATCCTCCAGAGGGATATTCAAAACTTCATCACCGGTTTTGATCTGGTAATGTCTTTTTGAGGTGGTGTTCCTTTGGATGTATTGTTGATAGGATAGCTCAATGCATGCCCTGACTTTTTCTGCGAAATGTTCGTGTTTGTCTTTAACAATGTAATCCAAAGCTTCGACCTTGTACTGGAAAGTGACAGGGGCTAAGTCCGTGTGGGCGGTTGCAAATACGATTTTTCCATATGTATCGAGTTTCCTGATTTTTGAGGCCAGGACAATGCCGTTTATCTGATGTTGCAAGTCGATATCCAGAAAATAGAGGCCGTTTGTCTGTGGATTCGCCTCTAAATAGCCCAGAAGATGCGCCGGATTGTCTGTCGATAGAGCCAACTTGATATCGTGATCCGTCATGGCGATATAATCGCGGCAGATGGTTTCCATCCGTTTACGCTGCTTTGGGTCGTCTTCGCAAATCAATATATGTAACATTATCTTTTTCCTATCTTTAACTTCTGAACAAAACTGTCCGCTGCGATGGTTGTCTCCAATATCAGGTTGGGATGTGCGCCCGCGAGTTCGGATAAGGTATTTAAACCGAGGCCGCGGCCATTGCCTTTCGTGGAAAAGCCGAGTTTCCATATCTCATGTAGTTTCGGCATATGATCCGGGCGGCATGTATTTTGCACAACGATGGT
>WQWG01000068.1 GCA_009785435.1 Clostridiales bacterium | reverse complement strand
TCATGGAGCGGTACCGTCTCCACATCGACGTTGATCGCTGTGAAAGCGGCACGAATGATTTCCAGTGTTTCAGACAAAGATTTTACATGTAGCATAGTTTCCTCTTCGTATATTTTTGATCATCTTCCTGATACGATCGCTTGATAATGCAAATATTTTTGTAAATTCGGATTCTGTGGGCCGAACAAAACGTCGTCCACGGTGCCTTCGGCTTCCACGGTGCCTTTATGCATAAAGTACACATAGTCGCACAGCCGCTTGATGTTCGATAATTGATGACTGATGATGATCCAAATGATGGGCGCATCTTTCTGCATTTTGAGGATATGGTTCTCAAAAAGAGCCACGCTCTCAATATCCATATTTGAAAAAGCTTCATCAACGAGCATCATCTTGGGCGAAAAAATCAGCGCCCTGATGAACGACAGTTTTTGCTGCTCTCCGCTGGAAAGGGACGGCGCATATTGATTCCTCATGTTTGAAAGCCCCGCCATCTGCAAATAATATTCAATCTGCGCTTCATCGGGTTTCATCCCTCGGATTTCAAGCGGGTACACCAAATTGCGGTAAACCGTGTCGTGGATCATATACGGCTTTCGAAAGACCATCGTAATGTCTTGGGGTGTCAGGTTTCCATAGTCAATTGCACCACTGTCAGGTTTGATCAAACCCGCCATGATCTTCATCAACGTCGTCTTTCCACACCCATTTGACCCGATGATCCCATAAACGTTGGCGTCAAAACGATTTGATTTTTGCCAGTTTAACGAAAATTTATCATATCTTTTGGTTATATTAGAAATTTTCATCCAGCCGCTGCTCCCTCTTACGCAAAAAATTGCCCGTCATCTGTACAACAAAAGCGATCACCATCAGAACGGCTCCAAGGAAAATCGCTTGATCAATTTCGCCTTGATTGCGCAAAAGAACGATCGTGGTGGTCATCGTCCGTGTATGGTGGCGAATGTTTCCGCCGACGATCATGATGGCCCCCACTTCGCTCATTGCCCGTCCAAATCCTGTCACCACAGAAAAGAAGATTTCGTTGCCAAGCTCTCTGATCAGCAGAATTTGCGTTTGAATTTGATTTGCCCCCATGGTCAGGGCAAAGCTGCGTATTTGGTCACCGTTTCTGGCCGCCGCCGTATGGACGATGCTGCAGATGATCGGTGTGATGATGATGACTTGGGCGATGATCATCACTTGCATGGTAAACATCCAGCCCAATGCCCCAAAGAGCCCAAACCGCCTGAACAGCAAAAACACCACAAGACCCACGACCACAGGCGGAGCCGCCAGCAGTGTTCGATTGACACTGACCAGCAGCGTTTTGCCCGGAAACCGTGCTTGTTCAAGCCAAAGGCCGAGCGGTACGCCCAAAACCGTCGAAATGGCTGTGGACGATAATGTCATGATCATGGTTCGTATGATGATCGCCCAAACTTCTTGATCCAGAAACGCAAACATCGGTTGTTATTCGGCTTCCGGGAAGAACAACGGCGAGCCAAATTCCGCTACGCCAAATTGTCCGATCAGGTGTTGCCCCCTAGCGCCAATCATCCAATCGACAAACGTTCTTGCGCCCTCAGGCTCACGGGTCGTCGATACGATCATAATGCCATAAGGGTTCAGCAAATTGGAGTCCCCTTCACAGACGATGATGTGGTCTGCGTGATATGCAAAGTTCAGCCACGTTGCACGGTCTGACAGGGTAAAAGCGTCCATTTCGATGGCCATGCCAAGCGTGGCACCCATACCTTGTCCGGATTCGATATAATGGTCGTTGTCCTCCGGATTGGCATCCAAAACCATCCACAGATCCATCTCTCTTACATGCGTGCCGGAGGTGTCTCCTCTCGAAATAAACGGCAGATTGTACTGTAAGATCGTCATCAAAGTGGCTTCGACATCATGATTGTGACGAATCGATCCGCCGGACGGCCCGACAATCACAAAATCGTTGTACATGATGTCATAGCGTCTTTCGGCATAACCATCCGCTACGAACTGGTCTTCCAGCGCTCTGGCGTGAACAAGCACAACATCGGCTTCTCCGTCACGGCCTGTCTGCAAGGCTACGCCTGTTCCAACGGATATGACCCGCACTTCCCAGCCTGTTTCAAATGTAAATTCGGGCAAAAGAAAATCAAGCAAGCCGGAGTCGTCTGTGCTGGTGGTTGTGGCCAGTACAATGCTTCCGACGATCGGTGCCGGTTCTGTCCCATCGGGCATTGCCGGTTCATCATTATTATTATTGCCGCAGGCAACAAGGACAATTGTCATTACCAAGATGAATGTTGCTAAAATAAGCTTTCTTTTCATTTGTTTACACACTCCTTTGTTTTTCCTTTACAATAAAAAATACCATCCTCATCCCCATGGGTGAAAATGGTACCGGAAAACGCTTAGAGCCGCTGACGCAGCTGTAAAAGCTTCACGAAATGGCACAAATTCCCCTTTTCAAGGATGGAAGGTGAACCCGTTTCCGGGTTTCACCCTGTGACCCTGCAAACACATTTCACAAGGCCTGTCGCCCTAAGACCATGGCACAAACGGCTTTAGGTCTTTTGGGTCGGGGACAATTTAATTACATTATTTTCCTAACTTTAACATATTGCGATTTCTCTGTCAACCTCTTTCGTACCGGTTCAGAACTGCACCCGAAGCTCGATCTGATCCGGAAGCTCCGTGAGCGATGTCTCCGCGATTCGAAGCGGATACGTCAGCACTTGCGACAATGCCACGCCCGGCTGCGGGTCTCTGAAAATCGCGAACACGACAAGGTTTCGATTGCCGTTTCGGTCTTCAAGAACCATCCTGTCGATATCCACGTCAAAGCCCGATGTGGGTTTTTCCCCTCTTGAAACCATCACATAGACGCGGTCGCCCACTTTACACGCAAGCGCGCGCTCTAAATTTCTGTATTCAGGAATCACCTGCGACGTTATTTCCTGAGGAATCTCGCTGTCCATCAATACTCTAAATTCCACCGTCTCATCACCCTCTATCAAATTCACCACAAAAAAAGCTGCAAGCAATACGATAATCACAATTCCTATGGAGATAAATGCTTTTCTCCCCGGAAAATTTATTTTTTCTAATATTCTCTTACGCACAATCAAAAACCTCCTTCGTTCTAAATACTAAAATCTATTCACGAAAGAGGTTATATATGCTTATTTAACGACAAATTTTAATCGTGAGCGATCAGTCGCTCCACGGCTTTGAGAATATCATCTTCCGTCATGCCGTACTTCGCCAGAAGCTCATCCGGTTTTCCGGATTCTCCAAACACGTCGTTTTGTCCGACAAAGGCTAGTTTCACAGGGCAATTCAGCGAGACCACTTCAGCAACCGCGCTGCCCAGTCCTCCGATGACAGAATGTTCTTCGGCTGTCACGATGCCCTTTGTCTCCTTGGCCGCCTTGATGATGATCTCTTGATCGATCGGCTTGATCGTGTGCATATCGATGATCCTGACGTCAACGCCTTTTTCCGCAAGCCTCTTCGCCGCGGCAAGCGCTTTGCTGACCATGATCCCGGTTGCGATGATCGTTACGTCTTTGCCATCTTTGAGCAAGTTCCCTTTTCCGATTTCAACGTTTGCGCCCTCTTCATAAAGCACGGGAACCGCCGCTCTGCCAAGCCTGATATACGCCGGACCGTCAAACGCCATCACTTTTTCAAGTAAGACTTTCGCGGAGGTGTCATCGCAAGGATTGATGACCGTCATGCCCGGAATCGTCCTCATCAGCGCGATGTCTTCGAATGTCTGGTGGCTGGCACCGTCTTCGCCGACGGTAATGCCCGCATGGGTCGCGCATATTTTCACATTTGCGTTTGTATAACCGATGGAATTTCGGATGATTTCAAACGCCCTGCCTGCCGCAAACATCGCAAACGTGCTTGCACATACGATTTTGCCTGAAATCGCAAACCCTGCCGCCGCCGCGTACATATTCTGCTCGGCGATGCCCATATTAAAGAACCGTTCGGGAAAGGCTTGCCCGAATTCATAAGTCATTGTCGATTTTGAAAGATCCGCATCCAAAACGACCAAATTTTTATACTTCTCTCCAAGCGCTACGAGCGTGTTGCCATAGCTTTGTCTTGTCGCTGTATTTCCCATTACTGCTCACCTCCAAGTTCCGATACCGCTTGTTTCAATTCGTCATCGTTTGGCGCTTTGCCGTGCCATCCCGCATTGTCTTCCATAAAGGATACGCCTTTGCCTTTCAACGTCTTTGCGATGATCGCCGTCGGCTTCCCTTTGCACTGTCTGGCAGAAGCAAACGCCTCTGTGATCTGTTTGAAATCGTGTCCATCGATCACAAGCACGTTCCATCCGAACGATTTGAACTTTTCATCGATCGGCTTGACCGTTATGACGTCATCGTTATTCCCGTCGATCTGCAGGCCGTTCCAGTCAACGATGGCGACGAAGTTGTCCAAGTGATAATGAGCCGCAGACATCGCTGCCTCCCAAACGATCCCCTCTTGAAGTTCGCCGTCCCCAAGCAACGCATAAATTCTGCCGGCG
>WQWG01000067.1 GCA_009785435.1 Clostridiales bacterium | reverse complement strand
ATCCATCTGCGTTGGGTCGAAATCCTTTCGCATCTTGACTGGAGCGTTCTCGAAAGGCCGGATTCAAGACCGGGCGATATCGTTACGGAGAGAGCGCTGCAACATCGCACGACTACTTAAAATAGGGAGGTAAACGTGAAAAACGAATTAACAGCCAAACTTGAACAATATATACAAGACTGCATATGCTATTACGACCTGCCCGGCCTTGTCATCGGCGTGGGGCTTTGCGGGCGTGATTATACGTACCAAGGGGCGTCGGGGTTTCGGAATTTCGATACGAAAGAACCGCTCAAACCGGATGCGATTTTTCACATGGCTTCCATTACGAAGCTATTTACAAGCACGGCGGTGATGATGCTTCTTCAAGAGAACAAGCTCAGACTTGAAGACAAAATGATTGATATTCTGCCAACGCCGTCCATTGACGATAAACGATACGAGGAAGTTACGATCAAACACATCCTGACGCATACGTCCGGCATCTTGGACGCCAAATTTGTATACGACCCGAAAGACAAACATTTTTTATACTCCGATTTGGAATACGACACGTTGGCAACCGTAATCGAAGCGGCATCAGGCATACGTTTTGACGACTTTGTGAACAAAAAAATACTTTTGCCGCTTGGCATGAATGACTCCGAAATATCCATCACGCTCAGGCCTGACATGGTGATCGGCCACTCAAAGAACGAAGAAAATCAGATCACCGTGGGCCCGTATTTTGAATATCAGATCGAACGAGCATCAAGCTCAACACTGACGTCACATGTCGGAGATATGGAAAAATGGGGGAAAGAAGTCCTCGTCAAAAAAACATTGCTCCATCCCGAAACATACGAACTCGCATTACGGGAATACGTTCCGATCCCGGAAATGGGTCAGCAGATGGGGATGTCATGGTTTAAGCGCGAGCAAGCGGGATACACGCTGTACGGCCACAT
Source organism: Clostridiales bacterium (assembly GCA_009785435.1). Lineage (GTDB taxonomy): Bacteria > Bacillota > Clostridia > Peptostreptococcales > Anaerovoracaceae > WQWG01. Next base: position 3,601 of record WQWG01000067.1, on the reverse strand, counting down.
CGGGTCAGACCCCGGTTACCGGACGGCGTTTTGGATGTGTCCGGAGCTCAATTTGCATTATACGGTGTTAGCAAACATGACGAGAACGCCGATCAAGAAAATATGTGAAGAAATATTTGATATCCTGCGGCCTTACGCCTAGACAATCGAATAGAAGCAAAAAAACAAAGGGTTCATATGAACCCTTATCCTTTGATAAATTCAAGAAACTCTTCAAAATCCTCAAAGTCGCTTTGTATAAATTCGTACAACACAGGCTCCTTGAATTCATACTTTGAAACAGGCAGCAAGGATTGCGCGACGGTGCTTTTGCGCAGCTCTTTCTCCATCGAGTGTATCCCCTTGATGCTGTACGCGGCAATGATCATTTGACCATAATCGGTGATATAGTAAAGGCCAAAGACATCTTCATTGAGCCTAAAAACTTGTTTGTCTACGTGGTCGTTGTTTTTATTAAAAGCCAAAAACAATCGTCCGCTGGAGTGCGCGGTCAGAAGCGTACCCGACGTCAGTTCCGCAAGGCTTGCGTCAAACTCTTCCGGGGTGCTCAGGATTTCGTAAACGGTTACAAACTCAGGGCGCGAAAGCATCATGGCAGCTTCAACCGCCGAAACCTGCATGGCAGAGCGTTTTTCAAAAGAAGCGACTTTGGTCTTTGACATCGTGATTTCAGATACGGTCAGGACATAAGATGTATCGTGTTCGATCAGGGATTCGCACAAATAAGAGGAGCCGTCTTCATTTTCAAAAGCGTCGATCGTATTTTTGCAGAGCGTTGCAGGTGGAATGTCGGCGTAAATATCCGGAGGGAACCCGCCTGCGGAAAGATACTCCGCAGCTTCATAATCGTGTGCAAAACACCGCATCAAAAAATAATTGATGGCTTGGTACGTAGAGGTGATCGGCGTACATTGCTTTCGGAACAAAGCAAGCTTTTCTTTGTCCGTCATTTCAACTTCCGGCTCAAGCAAAAAACCGTACTCCTTTTGCCCGTCAGGAAGCGGCGTCGAAAGACGGCGGTTCATATTTGCGTAGGACTGTATCAAAAATGCGGCTTCTTTTTGCGTCAGGTCAATTTTTTGACCGCCAAGCCCACCCATCAAAGCATGCTCGATATAGCTGATTTCGGACATATCGTTGCCGGATATGCTTCGGTACGTTTCAAAACCGTATTCTTCAGCGTCAAAATAAAAGAACTGATGGAAATCCGAAGCAAATCGATCGGCTTCGATTTCCCAATGCATATAAAGGCCAACGACCCCCATAAGCCTTGTATCCGTAACAAAGGCTGAAACAAAAGTCTTTTTGTCGCTTTCATATGGATAGGACAGACCACCTTTGATTACTGTAAAATTTCGATTTGTCACGATTACGGAACCTCCTTAATGGTGCTGTTCAAATTTAGTGAAAGCCACTGCGCCAATGGATATATTCAGTATACCCCAAATTTATAAAATTACAAGATGCCATCGATACCTGCTTGACAATTGCAATCAATACATTATAAAATAAAATAGAAAATAAATAAACCTATTAAAGCCATCAACGCCTCGACAAGAGGATTATTTTTTATGATGAATGAAAGATAAAAAGGAGCGCTTCAATTACCAGTATATGAAAAAAGGAAGGATAAAGAAATGAAAAAACTATTTACGTCGGAATCTGTTACGGAGGGACATCCTGATAAAATTTGCGACCAAATTTCAGACGCGATATTGGACGCGATATTAAAGGAAGATCCATATGGCAGAGTTGCCGCAGAAACGACCACAACGACGGGATATGCCATGGTAATGGGCGAGATCAGCACGAGCTGCTACATAGATATACCAAAGATCGTCAGGAAAGTCATTTGTGACATCGGATATACGGAAAGTGACTATGGATTTGACGGCAATACCTGTTCGGTTTTGACGGCAATCGATGAACAGTCACAAGACATCGCAATGGGCGTTGACAAAGCGCTTGAATACAAAGAGGGGACACTCAGAGACTCGGAAGACACGACGGGAGCGGGTGACCAAGGCATGATGTTCGGATTTGCGTGCGATGAAACGCCTGAGCTGATGCCGATGCCGATTTCGCTTGCGCACAACATGGCAAGAAAGCTTGCGGAAGTGAGAAAATCCGGAAAACTTCCATACCTCAGACCGGATGGTAAAACGCAGGTAACGGTAGAATACGATGACAACAAGGTAAAGAGAGTCGATACAGTCGTTTTATCGACACAACACGATGCGGATGTATCTCAGGAACAAATCAAAAAAGACATCTTGGAATACGTGATCAAACCGGTCGTGCCGGCAGACTTGCTTGACGATCAAACGAAATACCACATCAATCCGACGGGGCGATTTGTGATCGGCGGGCCGCACGGCGACTCGGGATTGACAGGAAGAAAGATCATCGTTGATACATACGGCGGATATTCAAGACACGGCGGCGGTGCTTTCAGCGGAAAAGACCCGACAAAGGTGGATCGTTCGGCAGCATATGCAGCCAGATATGCCGCGAAAAACGTCGTTGCAGCAGGGCTTGCTACAAAGTGTGAAATCCAGCTTGCGTACGCGATCGGCATTGCAAAACCTGTATCCATATTCGTTGATACGTTTGGCACGGGTAAAATTTCTGACGAAAAGATCGCTGCACTCGTCGATAAACATTTTGATTTAAGGCCGTCTGCGATCATCAAAAACCTTGACCTGAGAAGGCCGATTTACAAACAAGTTGCGGCATACGGACACTTTGGCAGAACAGACATAGACTTGCCGTGGGAAAAGACAGACAAAGCAGAAGTCCTCAGAAAAGACGCAGGATTATAATCCAAGCAAATCGATGAACCGCTTATTTGGAAATACACCCCAAATGTTAGGCAAAATCTAGTATTTGGAGGTGTATTTTTTATGATCCAAAAAAAGGAAAAAATTTTCCATTACATTTCGGTTACGCTATTTACATTTGCTTCCGAAAGTTGTATAATATTTGTAACTGAGAAAAATCGTAAAGACTTAAAATATTTTTGTTCGCAAAGACCTCTAAGAGAATAGAAATAAGGGGGTGGAGGTTAAATGAATTATCATCGTAAAAAACACACAACAGCGAAAGTCATGAGTGTACTGTTATCAGTCGCTTTGCTATTAAGCTGCATGCTGCCGAGCACGGCTTGGGCGGCGGAAACAGGAGCGTATCCAAACAATTGGATCGTCGACTGGGAAGCTACCGATGGCATCACCATTGATGAATGGGTGATCGATCCGGAGGGGTTTGACGACGAGTCTTATGAAGACTACGAATATGAATATGACTGGGATACACCGGAACTGTATGATGATGAGGCATATGCAGGGGACGGGATATTTCCCGCTTTTGCGCCGCTGGATGAATCGGCGCGCGTCGTACATGAAATCAGAACCGCGGCAGAAATGGCTTCATTCCTGCGCGGCGGTATTGGCGGCAATGACGACCATTACATAGTGATGAACAACATCACCATGGGTACAGCCGGTGGCGATATATTCTCCGGCCGTGGCCTTGATGCAGAGGGCCGTCCGTTTACAGGTATTTTTGAGGGGTACAGTGGCCTTGCGAACCCGCCTGTGAT
>WQWG01000066.1 GCA_009785435.1 Clostridiales bacterium | reverse complement strand
ACCACAAAATTTCAGGTATTTTTGTAATTGATAAAGATGGGGTTTTGCTTGGGCATCTATCGGCCGAGCAAGCTTCCGAACTCAATGAGCAGGGCGAAAGAGACCTCTTCACCAAAATGGATCAGGAGTTAAAGCAAGTGTTGCCGGAAACGCCGTTGCACGATGTGTTGGAATCCATCGCTCACAGTAGATTGCCGATTGCTGTTACGGATGAGCAAGGACGTTTAAAAGGCGTTCTGATCAAAGGGGCAGTTTTAGCCGGATTGGCCGGCAGTCAGAAAGAGGGGGCGGCTTTATGAATGTACCCAGAATACCGATTGAGCAATGGATCGATCAGGGCATCGCGTTTTTGCAAGTGAATTTCAGCGATGCATTTCATGGCTTCACGGTTGCGATGAGAACGTTTATCCACGGCTTTCAGGATGCTTTGTATTTTATTCCGCCGTGGCTGATGATTTTGCTTCTTGTTGGCGTGGCTTGGTATGTCTGCGGATACAAGATGGCGATTTTTACAGGCTTAGGATTCGGGTTGATTTGGAATTTGGATTTGTGGCAAGCCAGCATGCAAACATTGTCTATGGTTTTGACGGCGGTGTTTATTTGCATTGTGATCGGTGTCCCTTTGGGCATCCTCGCTGCGAAAAACCGGGTTGCCCATCGAATCATTACGCCGATATTGGATTTTATGCAAACGTTACCGGCTTTTGTATATTTGTTGCCGGCCGTTAGCTTTTTTCATCTGGGCGTCGTACCGGCTGTCATTGCGACCTTGATTTTTGCGGTACCTCCCATTATTCGTTTGACGATCTTGAGCATCAGTCAGGTGCCGGTAGAATTGGTGGAATTAAGTGAATCATTTGGTTCTACGTTTATGCAGAAGCTGATCAAAGTCGAACTTCCGCTCGCACGCCGCACCATTATGGCCGGAGTCAATCAATGCATTATGTTGGCGTTGTCGATGGTCGTAATCTCTGCGATGATCGGTGCAAGAGGCCTTGGCGGAGAAGTATGGCGCTCCATCCAGCGTATGGAGATTGGCGCGGGCTTTGAAGCAGGGTTAGCGATCGTGGTGATTGCAATCTTCTTGGATCGCATCACGCAAAGTTTAACACACGGAAAAAACAAAAAATAAATGATAAAAAAATAAAAAAACAGGAGGAAAATGAAAAATGAAAATGAAAAAAATACTTTCAGCAGTTTTACTAGTAAGCTTGCTATTCGTAGTAGGTTGCGGAAACAATAATAATGAGGGGCCATCGCGTACGGACAGAGATACCGTACAAATCGTTTATGTAGAGTGGGTTTGCGCGACTGCTTCTGCCCATGTCATTGCCAACGTTTTGGAAGAAAAAATGGGCTATGACGTGGAGCTGATCCCCGTTGCGGCGGCGCTTGTGTTTGAGTCTTTGGCACACGGCCATGCCGACTTCACAACGAACGTATGGCTTCCGGTCACCCATGCCGATTATATGGAAAGATTGGGAGACAGGCTGGACTTGGTACAAGTGAACACCCATGGCGCGCGAATCGGCTTGGCAGTTCCTGATTACGTTCAAGTCTACTCCATTGCAGACCTGAATACCATTCGAGATGAGCTTGGTGGCGAAATCATCGGAATCGACCCCGGTGCAGGCATTATGAGAATAACGGAAGAAGCCATCAACGCATACAATTTAGATCTTCTCTTGTTGGAAAGCAGCGATGCGGCGATGACTGCGTTTTTAAGTGCTGCGATTGACAGGCAGGATCCCGTGGTCATAACCGGGTGGGAACCGCATTGGAAATTTTCGACTTGGAACATGAGATTCTTAGACGACCCGTTAGGGATTTTCGGTGGAGAAGAAGAAATCGCTACGGTAGCCCGTGTGGGATTAAGCGAAGACATGCCGGGCGTTTACGAACTGCTTCAAAATTTTCGCTGGTCCATTGACCAATTGAACGAAGCCATTTTGATGGCTGAAGAATCCGGAAACAGCGCACGCAGTGCTGCGGACTGGGTCGCGAACAATTCGGATCTCGTCAACTCTTGGCTGCCTGCAGCGTACAGGTAAAAGAATCCCCCATCATTGGGGCATGATGAAAATATTAAAAATTGAAAAAAGTTGCTTTTGCTCAGATCGGGCAGAAGCAACTTTTTGATTTGATACGAGCTGCGTTCAGTACGTATGCTCAACACCACCGAAACGCTCTGTTCCTTTCTTTTTCGCCTCTTCCACAACAATATTGAGAAAAAATGTAATAATTAATAAAAAATGTTGAAAAGAAATAAAAATTATGATATCATTCCAATTACTTGATATTCAAGGGGTATAAATTAGAGTGTAGAAAAGAAAGGGAAAAAGTATGAACAAACGAAACAGACAACGATTCGGGTTGGTGCTGGTGCTTGTCATGGTGATGACACTGTTCACACCACATGCAGCGGTTGCAACAAGAACTGTGCATGACGGCCATCATCTAAACATTCGAACAGAGCCTCAGCAGATGTGGTTTACAAGCGTTGGTGGCCGGCCGGTAGAAACCAATTGGTATCATGGGCATGGCGTAACATTTTTGTGCTTGGAATATGGCGTAAGTCATCCGGCACCCAACTTACGCTATGTGGTGGTTGATGCCTTTGTCAAGGAACATGATCGCAGTGGACGACCGGAACTGGTTTTAGGCGCAGATGGCCTCCCTATGATCAATCCGAATGTACCGGCGCTTGCCAACGGCAGACAGCCAACCGTCGGTGAGGTTTATGCAATGGCTTATGTGCTTCACCAACTCAATCAAAACAGGGGCAGCAGGGAATGGGCTTATGCTGCACAAAATGCCACAAGAGCTTTCTGGCATGACAGGGGAATCTTTTGGGCTGGAAATCCGGTTTCATTTAACGGGGCGAGGTTTATCGATTCGACAGGAAATCTGACAGCCGGAACAGTCAGGGCTTCATCGCCATACAGCAATCATATACTTCAGCTTGCTGTCGATTTGTATGATGATATGACCCGCATAGCCAATTCCGCAAGGCCTGATCTTAGCGGCCAGAATCAAAGACCAAGTGTCATTCCCGGAGCAAGAACCGGAAATCAGCAAACTTTTCAGGTGAATTCGCCGGGAGCACCATGGGCGATCAACAGGCTTTCATTGGATGCGCTCCTAGAGGCCGGCGTAACGCCATCAATGACACAAGGTCCTCAAGGCACAACGACACTCGTTTTATCTGGCATCACAGAAGACTTGACAATCAACAGCTTCACGGTAAACGCCTATGCAGAAGCGATGTTTGGAAACTTTGCCTTTATGGTTCCTGAAAGGAGTGGGTTTCAAATCTTTAGTGCCATGCTTCCCGGAACAGCTGCCGGCATTGGCTTTGAAGTTGATATTCAACCGAATGAGCCGGAAGATGACGCACCGCCGTTTCCGCGCTTGCCGAACGCAAGAGTTTCAGCAAACAAATTTGATGCGGATCCGGGCTTTGACGGCAATCACACAACGCCGAGGGGAGATGCTCGTCTGAACGCTCGTTTTGACGTATTTATGGACGGCCAATTCATAACGTCATTCCAAGCGGACGAGCGTGGAGCTGGCGGATGGTCGGACGAGTTTCCGCTATGGACGTATTCGGATTTAACGAGAGTGACGGAGTATCATGACTGTAGCGGATATCTCCAAAGGGTCACGTACACAGCACCTGCGAGGACGATCAGAGTGTACGAAGTCGTGCCTGCTGGTATGCTTTCTGAGGCAGACGGCCAGACGGGAAACCAGACCGGTTACAGGGAGTTTGTGACCCAGCCGTTTCATGCCACGATCTATAGAACAATTGTCTGTATTTCAGATGATTACGGATGGTGCTTTGGACATATGAGAAATCCTTGGCCGGCGAACTACACATATAACTTTGACACGCTGAATCCGAGCCATTTCACAGGGCTAAGCGTCAGAAACATCGGCCCTGCAAACTTTTATAACAGGGTGCCTGAGGGTGACTTGATTGTCAACAAGGTGATAAACCGTAATTTCGATCCGTTCGGAAACCACTTGATGGTGCAAGAGCCGATGCCCGGTGCAAGGTTTGTCATCAGGCTCACAAGTGGCGGCTCGGAGGGACAACCCTATTTAAGAGCTGTTTTGGTCGGGTCGGGTGACCCTGACTTTTCGCCGTTCAGAAACACGTACAGAGTGGCGAGGGGCAATTATGGAATCGTGATGGACGGCTCTACTGCTGCAAGCTCCTTTGTAACAGGCCCGGCAGCAGGCAATGCCCAATTTCTTGTGCTGGGCATTCCGTACGGCAGTTATCAGCTGACGGAAATCGAATCAAATCCGGCTGATTTCTTTGCACTGTCCAACTTTGGTTTTACCATAAGGCATGACAGGCAGGTCGTGCAAAATGTTGATTTATCGACAGTCAGCTTCACGGTGGCAAACACGCCGGGAGAAGACGAAATCATCGTCCGAAAAGTGTGTGCGGAATCAGGAAGAACGATTCCGTCCGCAAAAATGGGCTTCAGGATCAGATACATGGGGCCGCTTGCCGGAACGCCGCCGCACCTTGTCAATGAAGCCAGCATCGGAAGACTTTTT